>JBATLU010000149.1:0-28313 GCA_049289475.1 Pontixanthobacter sp.
TCCCGCACAAACCGGCGCGCCCGGAAAAATCGATGCCGGGCCGGCCTTTCGAGCTGGTTTCCGAATATTCACCTGCTGGCGATCAGCCGACCGCCATCGCGGAATTGGTTGGCGGCGTGGCGCAAGACGAAAAGACACAAACGCTACTGGGTGTAACCGGCAGCGGCAAAACCTTCACCATGGCCAAGGTGATCGAAGCGACCCAGCGGCCCGCCCTTATCCTTGCGCCCAACAAGATCCTCGCCGCGCAGCTGTATGGTGAATTCAAGAGCTTCTTCCCCAACAATGCGGTCGAATATTTCGTATCCTACTACGATTATTACCAACCCGAGGCCTATGTCGCGAGGAGCGATACCTATATCGAGAAGGAAAGCAGCGTAAACGAAGCAATTGACCGAATGCGCCATTCGGCCACCCGCTCGCTGCTTGAACGTGATGATGTGATCATCGTGGCCTCTGTCTCCTGCCTCTACGGTATCGGTTCGGTCGAAACCTACTCGGCGATGATTTTCGATTTGAAAAAGGGCGCCAGCGTCGACCAGCGCGAATTGATCCGCAAGCTCGTCGCGCTGCAATATAAGCGCAATGACGCCGCCTTTACTCGGGGCACATTTCGCGTGCGCGGGGACAATCTGGAAATCTACCCCAGCCATTACGAAGACATGGCGTGGCGGGTGAGCTTCTTCGGCGATGACATCGAGGAAATCCACGAATTCGACCCGCTGACCGGCACCAAGGGGGCCAGCCTTGATACGATCCGCGTCTATGCCAATTCGCATTATGTAACCCCCGGTCCGACGATGAAACAGGCCGCCGATGCAATCAAATTCGAGCTGCAGGAACGGCTCAAGGAATTGAACGAAGAAGGGCTGTTGCTCGAGGCCCAGCGTTTGGAGCAACGCACCAATTTCGATCTGGAGATGATCGCCGCAACCGGCAGCTGTGCTGGGATTGAGAATTACAGCCGCTTCCTGACTGGTCGTTTACCCGGCGAGCCACCGCCGACATTGTTCGAATATCTGCCCGAAAATGCGCTGTTGTTCGTCGATGAAAGCCATCAAACGGTTCCGCAGATCGGCGCAATGTCCAAGGGTGACCACCGCCGCAAACTCACCCTTGCGCAATATGGATTCCGACTGCCCAGCTGTATCGACAACCGCCCGCTGCGGTTCAACGAATGGGACGCGATGCGCCCGCAAACCGTCGCGGTATCCGCCACTCCGGGCAGCTGGGAAATGGAGCAGACCGGCGGCGTGTTCGCCGAGCAGGTTATTCGCCCGACCGGCTTGATAGATCCGCCTGTGGAAATCCGACCGGTCGAAGATCAGGTGCAGGATTGCATCGATCAATGCCGCAATACGGCAGAAAAAGGCTACCGCACGCTCGTCACCACGCTGACCAAACGCATGGCGGAAGATTTGACTGAATTCATGCACGAGGCTGGTCTGCGCGTGCGCTATATGCACAGCGATGTCGAAACACTGGAACGCATCGAGCTGATCCGCGATTTGCGGCGGGGTGTTTACGACGTCTTGGTGGGGATCAATCTCTTGCGCGAAGGGCTCGACATTCCCGAATGCGGCTTGGTCGCGATCCTCGATGCCGACAAGGAAGGCTTCCTTCGCAGCGAAACATCACTGGTTCAAACTATTGGCCGCGCCGCGCGGAATGTGGACGGCAAAGTCATCCTCTATGCCGACCGGATCACCGGCAGCATGGAGCGGGCAATGGCTGAAACCGACCGCCGCCGCGAAAAGCAGCATGCCTATAATTTAGAGCACGGCATCACCCCGACCACGATCAAGCGCAACATTGCCGATATTGTCGGCGACACCGCCAGCCGTGACAGCGTGACCGTCGACCTAGGTGATGACAGCATCAACAACCTCGTTGGCCACAATCTGCGCGCTTATATCGAAGACCTCGAAAAACGCATGCGCGACGCCGCCGCCGACCTCGAATTTGAAGAGGCAGGCCGACTCCGCGACGAAATCCGCAAGCTGGAGGCAGACGAACTCGGCATTCCCGACGGTGACAAGAAAGCACCAATTGTCGGCCGTGCAATGGAAGGCAAACCGGGCACGCGCAAAATGCGTTACGGGAAGACACAGCGGAAGTTCGGGAAATAGGCCTGGACCGCTGCTGAAACTCAGCAAGCGGACGTTTACCGAGGTCACCCAAAGTGGCATACGCCGCCAATGATCAAACATCTCCTCCTCTCCGCTGCGTCACTGATGCTTGTTGCCGCGCCCTCGTTAGCCCTCGCCAAGGAAGGCGAGACTACCGCTGCCGAGGCACCGGCGAAGGATTACAAGCCTATTTCCGCATCCAAGCGGTTTACCGGCAATTTTGGCGGACGCAGCATTTCCTATGGTGTGACGGTGCAGGAACAGGTGTTGAAGGATGATAAGGGCACGCCCAAGGCCGCAATTGTCACCACTGCCTATATCGCCGAGCCACGTGATTCGTCGCGTCCGGTGACGTTCCTGTTCAACGGCGGCCCCGGTTCGGGCTCTGTATGGCTGCAAATGGGCGCTTTTGGTCCCAAACGCGTGGCCATTCCCAGCGATGCGAAAGACGATGGCGCACCGCCCTATCCCGTGCTCGACAATCCGGATTCGCTGCTCGATGTCACCGATCTGGTGTTCATTGATCCGGTCGGGACCGGTTTTTCGCACACCATCGGCGATACCAAGGGCGATGAATATTGGGGCGTCACCAAAGATGCCAAATCGGTCGCAGAAGTTATCCGCAAATGGCTCAGCGAGAATGGCCGTTGGAACAGCCCCAAATATCTTGGCGGTGAAAGCTACGGCACGACCCGCTCCGCCGCAGTCGTCAATGAACTTGAGGGCGGATACAATGATGTCGCACTCAATGGCGTCATCCTGATTTCCACCGTGCTCGATTTTGGCGCGGGGGCGGAAACAGAAGGCGCCGAGCTGGGCTATGTCACCACCCTGCCCTCAATGGCGGCAACCGCGCTCTATCACGGCAAGGCGTCCGCTCCTTCGGTCGAGGGTTTTGTCGAGGAAGCGCGGCAATTCGCCATCGGACCTTACGCTGCATTCCTACTCAAAGGTCAGAAGGCCAGCGCAGAAGAGCGCGCGGCGATCCTGCCGCAATTGGCGCGCTTCACCGGCCTGTCTGAGAGGTTTCTCGATCAAGCAGATTTGCGGGTTAACTCAGGCCGGTTCTACAAGGAATTGCTGCGCGATCAGGGACTGACCGTCGGGCGTCTCGACAGCCGTTATACCGGTAAGGATTATGACAACGCGGGCGAATATCCCGACAATGACCCAAGCTTCTACGGTATTGACGCAGGGTACAGCGCCGCGATCAACCATTTCATGCGCGACACCGTCGGCTACGAAACCGAGCGCCAATATGTGACCATCGGAAGGGTCGGCCCGTGGGACTGGACGTTGGAGGGCGGGCGCGATCTTAATGCCTATCTCACCGTGGCCCCCTATCTGGGCCGCGCCTTGCGGGAAAATTCGGGTATGCGGATTTTTGTCGGGCAAGGTTGGTATGATTTTGCCACGCCGTTCTTTGCCGCCGAATATGCGCTGTCGCGAACCGGCATTCCGCAAAACCGGATCGAATGGAAATATTACGATGCCGGACACATGATGTATGTTCGCGATGAAGACCGCCATAAATTGTCAGCCGACATCCGCCAATTCATCCGCGCACGGTAGCCGGACCTTGAAACGAGCTGTGATCCTGTTCTGCGTGGTCTTGCTATCCGCCTGCAAGCCGCCCGCGGCGGATGACTATGTTGAACGCGTCGCGATCAATGACCGGCGCGAGGCACCCTCCGCTCCTGCCGAATCTCCCGACACTACAGGGGCAATTTGGGCAGATAGCGAGGGGCCTGCGCGGCTGCTCTACGGAATCCCCGGTAAGCAGGCGATATTTGCGCTGGCGTGCGAAAGAGCTGGCGGATCGGCGACGATCCACATCACTCGCTTCATCGCGGCCGACCCCGACGCGCAGGCGCTAATGGCGCTGATCGGCAACGGACATATGTCGCGGCTGCCGGTTGATCCGAAATGGAACGGCAAGGTGTGGCTGTGGGAAGGCTATTACCGCGCCGATAACCCCGAACTCGATGTTCTGACCGGGCCAAGGCAGGTTGAGGTGACAATCCCCGCTGCAGGAAGCGTTATTCTCAATCCGAGCCAGCGCCCTGCGCAGTTGATTGACCAGTGCCGGATTCAGCCACAGCCGCGCCAGCTGCAGCCACAACAGCCGGAGTCTGCGACAGAGTGACCAGTATGTCCTGCGTCAGCACTTGCGGCAAAATTTGCGCCTCACCGCCAGCAGGATACCAGATATAAAGCGGCACCCCCGCCACGCCTTGCTGGTTAAGAAAAGCAGTGATAGCAGGATCGGGCCGCGTCCAATCACCGCGCATCGCCACCACGCCAGCCTTGTCGAAGGCCTGTTTGGTTGCGCTGCGTTCGATCGCAACGCTTTCATTGACCTTGCATGTCACACACCAATCGGCGGTAAACCACAGGAACACCGGCTTTCCGGTGGCGCGCGTAGCGGCCAACCCGGCCTCGCTATAGGCCTGCGGAGACAGGATCGAATCTGCCGAATGGGTCAGTTTCGCCGAATAGCTGGCTGGTAGAGCGAATGCAGCGAAAATCAGAAAAGGCGCAGAAATCAATCCGAAAGCAGGCCAGGCAACTTTCCCCCGTTGCTGCAATCTGCCGACTGCGAACAATGCAATCAGCACGCCAGCAATCACAATCAGGCTGACTAACGCATAATTTTGCCCGGCAAGGCGCGAGAGAAGCCAGATCAGCGCTAGCGCGGTCAATCCCATCGGGATCGCCATCAATTTGCGGAACCGCTCCATCCAGGCCCCCGGCCTGGGCAGCCAGCCCCTGAGGGCAGGGTCAAATCCGAGCAGCAGAAATGGCAGGCCTAGGCCCAGTCCCAAGGCTGCGAACAGCAGCAATGCCTGTCCAGTTGGAAGCAGCAGCGAAGCCCCCATCGCGGCGGCCATAAACGGGCCGGTGCACGGCGTGGCTGCAACGGCCGCCAGCAATCCGGTTGCAAAGGCCCCGGCCGACTGGCCGCCACGCTTGATCGGGATCGACGGCAGTTCGAAAATGCCCGCGAAATTCGCGGTAATCATTGCTGCGAGCAGCAACAGTCCGGTCACCACCGCCGGTTCCTGCAATTGGAATGCCCAGCCGACTTGTTCACCGGCAGCGCGTAGCGCGAGCATAATCGCGCCAAGTGCGACGCAAGCAAGCATAACGCCTGCGGTATAAGCGATGCCTTCATGCCGCGCTTGCTGTTCGCTCCCCCCCGCCCTCGCCAGACTAAGAGCTTTAAGGCTGAGGATCGGAAATACGCAGGGCATCACATTGAGGACTAACCCGCCTGCAAGCGCGCCAAGCAGCAGCAATAACAGCGAGGCTTGAGCCGAGCCGCTATGCTCAAAACTAGCCACCACTTTGCCCGGCTGTGCATTGAACTGGATCGCCTGACCATCGCCGAATGATAATATGCCGCTCACCGTTTCAGACAGGGCCTCGAATTCTTCCTCCGCATTTGCACCCAGATTCAATTTCGAAAGTGGAATTTCCACCGCCAGTTGGTCGCCAGTGTAATCGAATGATTGTTGCGCCGCATAGGATGGCTGCAAACCGCCACCGAGCGATTTGTTGGCCAAAAACACATGCGGATCGCGCAGTTCAAGCCCTGCAGGCAGCGGGATCGCAATTTGCAAAGCCTGCCGGGATATCTGGTATCGTCCGCCGCGATCAATCTCAGGCGGAATGGCGGCGCGCCATTGCCCGAACCGGGGGTCAAGAGCGCCGCTCTGCCCGACTTGAACATCCAGTGCGAACTTGCCGCTTTCAGGAACACATATCTTGTCTGTGCAGGCGAGCCAGCGCGCCGTCGCGCCAATTGATACCGAAGATCCAACGCGTGCATTTTCCGGCACCGACAGCGGCACCAGCACGGCATAGGGCCCTTCGTAAATATGGTTCATCAACCCGCCCAGAACGAGCTGCTTCGGTGCGGGATATTGCGGCTCTCCGGCTGTCCAGCCATCAGGAAGATTCCATTCGATCTCCATCCCGTAACCGGCATCACCGGGGTTCTTCCAATAGCCATGCCATGCTTCGCTGACCGGAGAAAAGGACAAGGCCGCCATCACTTCACCGCCCGGTCGCGCTGCCCCTTCAACCAGCATCGTCGCCTTTAAATTGGGCGCTGAACTTCCAACTGGTTGGGCATGGAGCGCGGGAGCACATGCCGCGATCAGGAACAGGACGCACCACACCGCAAAACGCTGCGCCGAACGGCGAATGGCAGTCATTGCGGCAAAACTCCTTGTGTGCTTTCCGATTGCGCATCTAGTGCCTGTCAGCCTATCCCGCAACGAAAGCCTCGAACGGGGCAAAATTTTGGCCCTAAGATACATGTCGATCATCCGAAAATTGCGAACGCTTGGCAGCGTGCCTTTGGCAGAAAATGTCGCATTTGCGGAAGCCGCGATCGGCCTCGCATTCGCGCGGCTGCTGGTTGATTTCGTTCCTCTATCCCGCTGGCGAAAACAAATTTCGGTGTCGAGCAAGCAAATTGGCGTGCGATCCCAATTGGCAAAGGAGCAGCGCTTCTCGAGCAGACTGGTCGCGCGGACAATCAAACGCGTCGGCCGAAATGTTCCGGTCGAATTTGCTTGTCTGCCGCAGGCCCTAGCAGCGCGTTGGATGTTAAGCAGACGCGGTGTACCAACCGAATTGTTTATAGGGACCCGCAAAGCAGCCGAAGAGAACCGCGAATTCCACGCGTGGCTGATGGTTGGCGACATTATGGTGACTGGCGATTGCAACCCCGAAGATTATGCGGTTCTGGGATCACAGCGGCGCGGCTAAAAACTGACGCTGGGGTCAGGACCTGCCATTCCGTATTTTGCGCCGGAAAGAGCGCCCAACTGCCATCAGGGGCGTGGCCAAAGCCAATAACCATAACCACCGCGGCGAAAGCGGCAGCGTTTTTAAATCAAGCGTGCCGGCCAATTCGCGAAGCAAGGCTTTCCGTTTGAAACCCTTGCCCTGATGAAGGCTGAGCGAATGTTCGATTCTGCCGGTAAAATGCTGCCAATCCCTCAACCGCGGCTGCTTCTCGACAGATGGGCCAAATATTAAGGGCAGTTCCAAGTCGTTTAGCCGCGTGGTATCAATATTTTCTGCCAGCTGCTTCAATGGAATGGGCAGCGGGGTACCCAAAATCCGGTGGGAAAGGACAAGACTCGCAGCAAGCAGCCGCTCTGTCCCCATTTTTCCCGCCAGTTCGGTAACCTCGTCAATTTCAATATCTGTTAATACTCGGACAACACGGTCAACATCGACCAGCCATTTCAATCGCACCCATCCGCTTTTGGCGCCATGCGCCGTTATGAACAAAAAATGGGGTGCTGGTCGCAAAGCGGGAACCGCAATTGGCATTGAATGGTCCAACATCACCAACTGCGGCCAATTCGTTTCCAGCCATGGCAAAAGCGCTGGATTTTGAACCATCCGCCAATGCAGATCGATCTGCAAACCGTCCTCGCGCCGGACAAAGGCAAAGGCGTTGTTCAACACTTTGTAACTGTCGCGAACCGCATTGCTCATTGCAAAATTCGGGCAAAACAACTCGAAGCCCTGGGCTGCGACGATAGCCTGCGCATCCTCGAAACGCTCAGCTGCAACCAACAGATCAATATCGATCATCTCGCGCTGCGATGGTTGTTCGTAATAACGCGCCGCAACAGCCACGCCCTTAAGTAAACTGCAGGCGATCCCCGCATCTTGCAACGCAGTTGTTAATCGGCCTGCTACCTTGACCGCGCGCAGATATTCCTGCGCATTTTTAGACGTGGCGTGGGCGAAGTGTTCGCGGAGTTTGGCCGGCGGGGATATCTGTGTGGATTTGGCGAGACCGGCATGGATCAGTGCCGCAACGCGGTGCCGCGTAACCAGAAATTGGAATTTTTCCCAATCCAGCTCTGGCGCGCCCTCTGCAAACTCTTCCGCATAGGGGGATTCCACCGGATCGAACGCCAGCAGCATCGCAAGCAATCGCTGCTCCCTGTCCGGCATTTGTTTCACCCAATTCCCCCATTAAATCGACAACTGCTTGTTGCCTTTCTATCCGTCTGGCAAGGCCCTTCGCGCAATGAGGCAGTTTCAATCTTATCTAGCCGACATCTGGCGTGATTCTGGGCCGCAGATACCGAAGGCAGCAGTTTTGGTGGCGGCTGGCGCGATCCTGGAGGGCATAGGCCTGCTGGCTATTCTCCCCCTTGCCGCACTGATTACCGGCAATGCCGATACCGAAGTCGGAAAATGGGTTTTGTCGGCAATGTCAAACCTGGGCCTAAACACTGAACTAACGCGTGCGCTTGCCTTGACATCGGGCTTCCTGATCCTGCTTGGCCTCCGCAATTTGGTAATCAGACTGCGCGACTTGCATTTGTTCCAACTGGGGCTTGGTTATGTCGATCGGTGGCGTATGCGCTTGATCGCCGCTATCAGCGATGCAAGCTGGTCAACCGTTAGTACGCTGCGCCGGAGCGATTTTGAACATGCGATAAATAGTGACGTGGCACGGCTGTCCACGAGCACCGATCAGATGCTGCGCTCGGCCGCTTCGGTCGCGCTCAGTTTGGTGCAATTGGGCATAATTGCCGCGCTTTCACCTCTTTTGTTGCTGCTCGTATTTGCCTTGCTCAGCATTTCACTGCTCCTCACCCTGCCGCTGATGAAAAAGGCAAATCGCCTCGGTAAGAAGCTAACAATGACGGGGCGACGCACCTTCAATGTGCTTGGCGATTTTATGTCGAGCCAGAAGCTGGCGCGGCTTAACAATGCCGAGGTTGAATTTCAGCAAAAATTTGCAGATTCTATTTGCGACATCCAGTTCAACCAGCTGACCTATATGTCATCGCAAATTGCTGCGCGCGGATGGTTCCAGATGGCTTCCGGATTCGCTGTAACTGCTGCCTTGCTGGTCGGTGTATTTGTGCTCAAGACGCCGCTCTCTGTCCTTGCAGTTACCATCCTTGTGCTCGTGCGTTTGGTTGGGCCGATCCAGATGATTGCGCAAACGGGTCAATCACTGGCAAATGCGTTACCTGCTTATGCCGAACTGCAGAAGACGCTTCAAGATTTGGCAAAAGCGGCAACTCAGCATGAATTCAAACCGCCCGCCACTGTAAAGCGAACAGGGCCCGCATCGATGGTGCTCGACGCCGTAAGTTTTACCTATCCCAGTAGCAGCGAACACATTCTTGAATCGGTTTCCTTTGCGATCAAGCCGGGCGAATTGGTCGCATTGGTCGGGCCTTCGGGTGCCGGTAAGACAACGCTACTCGATATTGCATCGGGCCTGTTGCAGCCAACATCTGGGACAGTCCTCGCCGACGGGCGACCCCTCGATAGCGAGGCTGAAATGCGCGAGTGGCGCGAACAATTGGCCTATCTGCCGCAGGATCCGTTCCTGTTCGATTCCAGCTTGCGTGAAAATCTGCTGTGGTGCGCCCGCACGACCGACGAGGCGGATATCCGCTCTGCCTTGAAACTGTCTGCTGTCGACCGATTGACTGACTATGCCCGCGAGGGTTTGGACATCAGGGCAGGCGAACGCGGACAAGCGCTTTCAGGAGGGGAACGCCAAAGGATTTGCCTTGCACGGGCGTTACTTCGCAAGCCTCGCCTGTTGATACTGGATGAGGCAACCAATGCGCTTGACGCGCGGCTGGAGGATCAAATTCTCGAAAGCCTCAAGGCAAAGCGTAGCGAATTTTCGATCCTGCTCATCACCCACCGTGCGGAAACATTGCGGCATGCCGACCGGGTAATCACGCTCGAAAACGGCCGAATCGCGGGATAGCTGGTGCGCCTTGGATCAATCCCGAAGGACGGGTCGCTAGATCGGATGACCAAGGGGCGGCGATCTAGCAATTTGGAACTCTTGCCTGTTGCTGAGCAATGCTAGTAGGACGGCCTGAATCCAATATCGAGCAGCGAGCAGAAAAACACTATGAACGAGCAACGCGATCTCCTGATATTGGGCGGGGGGCTGGTGGGCATGACGCTGGCGCTCGCGGCGGCCCGCAAAGGCATTTCGAGCCATGTGGTCGATCGCGCTGATCCCGCTGAACTGACCGCAGAAGGTTTTGACGGGCGGGCTTCGGCGATTTCGACCGCCAGTTGGAATCTTTTCACCAATATTGGACTGGCGCCCCGACTTGAACCGCACGGATCGCCTATCGCGTCGATTGCGGTGACCGATCAGATGAAGCCCGGATCGCTCGATTTCAGACCCGGCCCCGATGAAGGCACGCTGGGACGGATGTTCGCAAACCGAGAATTGCGGCTCGCTTTGTTCGAAGCGGCGAGCGAAGAGCCGCTGATTTCGTGGCACGCCAACAGCGATGTGGTGCAGCGCGATCGCGGTGAGTTCGGCGTATCAGCCACGCTTGCAAACGGCGATACCCTGCGCGGCAATTTGATGATTGCGGCAGAAGGTCGTGGTTCGCCCACGCGCGATGCCGCAGGCATTGTCATCGCCAAATGGAGTTATGACCACCGCGCGATCATTGCCGGGCTGACGCATGAAAAATCGCATGAACAAGTTGCGTGGGAGATTTTCTATCCCGCCGGACCGTTTGCGCTGCTTCCAATGCGCGATTTGCCAGATGGCACGCATCGCAGCGCCTTGGTGTGGACTGTGGGAGAGAAGGATGCCGCGGGCACGCTCAAACTGTCCGACCGCGCGTTTTTGGCCGAAGTCGAAAAGCGGATGAGCGGGATTTTCGGCGAGATAACCTCGGTCGGTCCGCGCTCGTCCTATCCGCTCGGGTTCCACCATACCGCCAAAATCACCGCCAACCGGCTCGCGCTGATTGGCGATGCCGCGCATGGTATTCACCCGATTGCAGGTCAAGGGCTGAACCTTGGGCTGCGCGATGTCGGGGCATTGGTCGATGTTCTGGCAGAAGCTATGCGGCTGGGGCTGGAGCCGGGTGACGCTCAATCGCTCAAGAAATACGAGAACTGGCGCGGCCTAGACAGTTTCACCGTTGCACTGGCGACAGATGGATTGACCCGCCTGTTCGGCATCCCGGGAAAAACCGCATCGGCTGTCCGGCGCTTCGGCATGGCCGGGGTTCAGCGCGTCCCGGTGCTCAAAAACTGGTTTATGGATGAAGCGCGCGGCGTAACCGGCGATATGCCCGAATTGCTGCGGCAATTGCGCTAAAGCGTATCGCACCCTAACCCTTGACATTCTCCCGCACCGGCGTGGGTTGCTTAATCGGCGTGCCATCGCCATCGCGCAATCGTTGCGGTTCAACCACCGCCGCTGTTTCGATCAAATCGAGCGCGCGCTGCGCAGCGGCATAGCGGTTTGCATCGGCAATCCAGTCTTTGGCATTGACCGCGCCGGGAAGATTTTCAACTTCCTTCACCGCTGAAGACACACGGCCGCTTTGCAGGAAAAACCGTGCGCGCTCGACCCTCCGTTCGGGCTGCGGCGACGGGGCGTCTTCGCGCCGGACAACGAACAATTCGCTAATCTCGCGTTTGAACCGGTCAAACGAGGGTTCACTTGTTGTCGCTGCCAACTTCGGAGCCAAGCCTTCCAACCGGGCAATCAGCTGATCCAATGTGATCGGATCGCGCGATGTTTCGATGATGGTGTTGACCGCATTGGGAAGAGCATCGCTGAAGCGCAGCCGCAATTGATCGGCCAGATAGCCAAGCTCTGCGCCGCGTTCGAGCGAGCGGCGGGTGGCGAAGGCAATCAACAACCCCTCGGCCCGTGCGGCATTGCCCGATGCAGCTTGCGCTTGCAAATCAAGCCGAGCGAGCCGCTGTTCCGCCGCGGCAAGCCGCTGGTCGAGACCGCCTTGCTGTTCCTCTACCCGCTCAACAGCCTTGCTTGCGCTGGCGGTTTCCTCGGCAGTTGGAGGTGCTTGGTCTTCTGGCGTATTCTCCGCTTCGGCATCGGGTTTGACACCCGCCAATGCTGCAACTTCTTTAGCAGGTTCACCGCCCAAACGCGGGGAACCGTCCCACGTGATATAACCGACCACCAGCCCGCCAAGCAGAAAGGCACACAGCGTTGCACCCACTATTGCTTGCCAGGAACCGCTTGTCCGGCGTTTTGGTATCTGTCGGTCCATCAATATCCGTTCTGCAACCCGATTATGATTTATGGGGCCAGACGAGGCCAATCCATTGCCAGTTTATTGACACATGTTTTCGATGATGGCCAGCAAGGCAATATCGTTGGGCTCCTGTGCGATACATATTGAGCGCCACCCCTCGCCAGCAGCGTGCGCAATTCTTGGACCGAGAACCGCAAGGCTGATGTTCTCCTTGCGGACAGCCATCCGATTGCATTCGCTGGCAAAATGACTTGCAGCGGCGGCAGAATGGAGCGCCACGATCGCACCACTTTCCAGCAGCACCTTTGCCTCTTCAGGTGCGTTCAGCGCAACCGAGCGATAGACAATATTTTCCACGATTTTGCAGTCAGGCGGCGGCGAAAGAGGCACATTTTCCTCTCCTGCCAACCTCAGCAGAGTGAGGTGGCGATCGCGCAGACCTTCAAGCAAGCCTTGCAAACCACCGGTTCCGGCAGCTTCCACATGGAATCCAGCCGCTTCCGCAGCATTCGCGGTTGATTTGCCCACGCAAAAGGCCGGAAGATGTGTGAGCTCTTGAAGCTGCGCACCGCCATGACGGATAGCATTGGCGCTGCCGAATAGCAGCCCGTCGAATTCCAGCGAAGCGGGCAGGCTCCATTCAATTGGTTCGATTTCAAAAAGCGGAACAGCTGTAAAGCGCAAGCCCATCTGGCGCGCTATGGCCAATGTTTGGGACAATCCCGGTTCGGGACGGATGCACAGTATAGGGCGCATAATCAGGCGGCGCCGAACAGCTTTGCAATCGATGAAGGCGCGCGGGCGAGCATATTGCGCCCCATTTCTGCCGCCGCAGCGTCGTCCCCGCCAGAAATGCGAATTTCACCATCCACACGGTCAACCCCGTCGGCGCTGAAAATGGCCGCACGCAGCACCAGCATGTCAGCATCCGCTGTCGTTACCACCGCAATCGGGCTGTGACAGGTGCCGCCCAACGCGCCCAAAAAGGCACGCTCGGCCATGACCGAATGGCGGCTTGGTGCATCATCGATGGCAGCGAGCAACGCCCTCGTTGGCGCATCATCGGTGTTGCATTCGATCCCGATTGCCCCCTGCGCCGGTGCGGGGATCCAGTCGTCCGAATCGAGCACGGTGCCGGTGCCTTGCCGGTCTGTGCGGTTAAGTCCTGCAGCGGCAAGCAAAGTGACATCCGCCTCCCCTGCTGCCAGCTTGGCCAGCCGCGTCGCCACATTGCCACGAAATGACACAATTTCGCAATCGGGCCGAAAATGCAACATCTGCGCAGCGCGGCGGGGCGCGCTGGTCCCGATTTTGGCCCCTTGCGGAATTGCCCGGATAGACGCCGCGCCAATCAACACATCGCGCACATCCTCGCGCGGAAGTATTGCGGCAATTGTGAGGCTGCCAGGCCGGATCGTCTCGACATCCTTCATCGAATGAACAGCGGCATCGATCTTGCCCTCTGCCAACCAGATATCCAATTCGCGGGTCCACAACGCTTTCCCGCCAATATCGGCGAGCGGGCGATCCTGAATCTTGTCACCGCTGGCGCGCACTTTCACCAATTCGATCGCATCTTCGCTCCAGCCATGCGCGGCACAAAGCCGCGCGCGTGCTTCTTCAGCCTGCGCCACTGCAAGCGGGGATTGCCTCGTGCCAAGGTGCAATTTGGGTTGGTTTATCATAGGTGCGCTTGCTCTAACGAGCCATGTCGCTAAGGGGAAGAGCCATGGGTATTGTCCTTGGAATTGAGTCCAGCTGTGACGAGACAGCAGTCGCGCTGGTCACGACTGACCGGCGCATTGTGTCGCAGCGGATTGCCTCCCAGATAGAGGCGCATGCCCCCTATGGCGGCGTCGTTCCCGAAATCGCGGCGCGCGCGCACGCCGAAAGGCTGGCTCCGATGATTGCCGAAGTGCTGGAAGAAGCGAGCGTCGAACTCGCTGATCTTGATGCGATTGCCGCGACTGCGGGCCCGGGATTGATTGGCGGCGTCATGGTCGGACTGGTCAGCGCCAAAGCACTAGCGATGGCGAGCGACGTTCCATTGCTGGCGATCAACCATCTCGAAGGCCATGCTTTATCACCGCGCCTTGCAGATGCTTCGCTGGCATTTCCCTACGCTCTGCTGCTGGTTTCGGGCGGTCATTGCCAGATCTTGCGCGTCGAAGGCGTCGGCCAATACCGCCGCCTTGCCACCACCATCGACGATGCGCTGGGCGAGGCATTTGACAAAACTGCCAAGATTCTGGGCCTTGGTTATCCCGGCGGACCGGCAGTTGAAAAACTTGCGCTGGAAGGCGATGCCACGGCTGTGCCCCTCCCCCGCCCGCTGGTGGGCAGCGGTGAACCGCATTTCTCCTTTGCAGGACTCAAGAGCGCAGTGCTGAGGGCGAAGCATAGCGGCAAATACCGAAATGCAGATATTGCCGCGAGTTTCCAGCAAGCTGCGGTTGGTTGCCTACTCGATCGTTTGCGTGTTTCTCTGGATGCCAGCGAGGCGATGCCGTCTCTGGTTGTCGCGGGCGGCGTTGCAGCCAATGCCGCAGTCCGCGGTGCGCTAGAAGGTTTCGCTGCGGAACGCGGCATGCGTTTCGTCGCTCCGCCAATCGCGCTGTGCACTGACAATGCCGCGATGATTGCATGGGCCGGCGCAGAACGGCTCGCTTTTGGCCAATCGGACCCGCTCGATTTTGTCGCCCGCCCGCGCTGGCCGCTCGACTCCGAAGCTGAGCCGGTGCGCGGCGCAGGAGCAAAAGCATGAGTCTGGTTGGTGTAATCGGCGGCGGCGCATGGGGCACAGCACTTGCACAAATGCTCGCATCGGATGGCCGTGAAGTGGTGCTGTGGGCGCGCGAGAGCGAGCTCGTCGACGAAATAAATTCACAACATCGCAACAGCGTGTTTCTGCCGTCTGCCAGATTGTCTGAAACAATCCGGGCAACCGGTGATTTAGCCGATCTGGCCCCCTGCTCGGCAATTCTGGCGGTTACTCCGGCGCAGCATCTCGGCGGCGTCCTCGGCGCGATGCAAACACATCCGGCGGATCTCGTCCTATGCAGCAAGGGTATCGAGGCTGGCACCGGACGTCTGATGAATGATGTGGCGAAGACCGCCGCACCGGATAGCGACATCGCAATCCTTTCCGGTCCGACATTCGCGCATGAAGTCGCTGCGGGTATGCCCATCGCAGTGACGCTGGCCTGCAGTGGCGGAGCTGCGCAGTGGGAACGGCTGAAGCCGGTGATCGCGCGCCCACAATTCCGACCCTATTACTCGGATGATGTGGTCGGCGCCGAAATTGGCGGCGCGGTCAAGAATGTACTCGCAATTGCCTGCGGCGTGGTGGACGGGCTTGGCCTCGGTCAGAATGCCCGTGCGGCGCTGATCGCGCGCGGCTATGCTGAAATGCTCCGCTTTGGCGAGGCTTTGGGCGCACAGAGCGAAACCCTCGCCGGACTATGCGGATTGGGCGATCTGGTGCTGACCTGTTCGTCCACCTCCAGTCGGAACTTCTCGCTCGGCAAAGCGCTGGGCGAAGGGCAATCGCCAGAGGCCTTGATGGCCGACCGCAAGACTGTGGCAGAGGGCGCGCATACCGCGCCGGTGCTCCACCAGCTCGCACAATCACGCGGTATTGCAATGCCCATCGTCGAAGGGGTCACCCGCTTGCTGGCTGGCGAACCAGCGCCAACAGTCGTCACGCAGCTGCTCGCCCGCCCGCTTCGCGCTGAACACGATAGCGACGCATGAGCGCGGCTCCCCCGACCGACGGCACCGATCAGGGCGATATTGCCGCGCTGGCCAAGGGTGGCCGTACCAATATGCTCGGCTTCCTGCTCCGCCTCGCCGCACGCATTCCGTTTCTGTTTATTGCCGGGCGCCTCTACGGCGCCGAAGCGCTGGGCATTTTCGCCTATGCGTTGGTTGTGATTGAACTCACCGCGCTGGTTTGTTCTTTGGGCGAAAAACGCGGGCTCGCGCAAAGGCTGACAGAGAGTGAGGCCAATCCGTCCAATCTGGTGTTTGACGCCATATTGATGACGGTGCTGATGTCGATCATCCCAATGGTGATTTTCTGGCTGTTGCCTATCCTCGTCTATCCCAACGGCAATTATTCGGACATTGACAAGCTGCTGGTGCTGGCCATTCCCGGCTACGCGCTGACCGAAATTGTTCTCGCTGCGCAAGCCTATCGCTATGACATTGCCACCACTGTCCGGGCGCGGGCGGTAGTGGAGCCGTGGACAATCTCGATCATGGCGGGCGTGTTTTTCTACGTCGGCTGGATCCGCGACAGCGGGCTGACGATGGCGTATCTGGTGTCAATCTATGCCGGATTGGCGGTTGGCCTATGGTCGTTCCTGCGCACCTACGGCCTGCCAAAAAACTGGCGTCCGCACCCTGTCTATATGGGAAAGATGGTCTGGCGCGCTTTGCCGCTCGCGATTGCCGATGCGGTCGAGTGGGGCACGCGCCGGATCGACGTTCTCATCCTCGGCTGGTTCGCCGGTCCGGCAGCGGTCGGGATTTACTGGGTCGCGCAGCAAGTCGCCAGCCTGCCGCAGAAGCTGAAAACCAGTTTCGAACCGATCCTGAGCCCGGTCATCACCAAGAACCTCAAAACCAAAAACTACGGCGCGATTGCGCAGCAGGTGAGCCAGGTCGGATTCTGGATCATCGCAGCGCAGGCAGGCATTGCGCTGGCGCTGGGCATACCCGGCGAAGGGGTGATGGGGCTGGTCGGCCCCAATTTTGTCGGCGGAACGGGCGCGCTTGCATTCTTGCTCGTAGCAGAAGTGGTCGCTGCCACCGCAGTCGTGTCCGAAGCGGTCTTGGTTTATGTCGCACGGGTCCGCAATTTGTGGATTTCGATCAGTGCGATAGCGTTGCAGGCGGCATTGACCGTAGGCCTGATTATGCTGGTCGAAGATATGGGTTTTGGCGAGCCGTTCAAGGCTGCAGGTGCCGCGCTGGCGCTCGCTTTGGCGCTAGCCGCAGCTTCGTTGGTTAAGGCTTGGCTGCTCAGCCGATTCCTCGGCCACCGGGTCAACAATTGGCGCTGGGCTTTGATCTGGGCAGCCGGACCGGCGGTAGTGGTTGGTTTCGCCGCAACCTTTCTGCCCGAATGGGCCGAACTGCTGTTCGGCATCCCGGCGATCCTGTTTACCTATGGCTGGATAATCTGGCACAAGGGCTTCGGTCCGGAGGATCGGGTGTTGTTCCGGAAGAATCTGTCCAAGCCGGAAGATTGACGCTCCGGCCAAACCGCCAATCAGGACGCAGTGTCACCAGCAATTGCAAGTCGTTCAGTCAGCATTCACTCCGAGAAGTGTTGATGAGACAATATTACATGAACGAAATAGGGGAGTGGGACTGATGCAATTCACAAGGATAATGGTCGCAACGTCAATCGTGGCACTGCTGGCAGGCTGCGCAACCTCGCCCGATGGAAGTGCATCCAAGCCTGATAGTACCGCCAATATTCCGGCACCGCCGCCGCCGCCTCCACCAATGGCCCCGCCACCCCCGCCAGCATATGTCGTGACACCTTCTCCAAAGATTGCAAACGCGCCGCAAAACAAGTTTGGCTTTGCGCAGCCAATTACCGATTCATCCGCTCCATCGGCTGCTGATGTGAACGTGACTACGCTTGAAATCAGCGGCCTACGTTATGTCCCGCCGGTAGTCGTCCCGCAGCCCGACGACCGCGAGAAATATGACGGGAAGGAAGTTTCTCCGGTCAAGCTGGTCGCGACCGATCCGCTGTCTACCTTCTCCGTCGATGTTGATACCGGTGCTTATGCCAATTCGCGCCGGTTCCTGACGCAAGGTCAAATGCCGCCGCGAGATGCGGTGCGGACCGAGGAAATGATCAACTATTTCCGCTATGATTATGTCAAGCCAAAGGATCGCTCTACCCCGTTCAGCATCACAACCGATATGGCGGTCACCCCGTGGAACTCTGACACTCGGCTTATGCGGATTGGCCTGCGCGGGTATGATTTGCCGCAGGATCAGCGTCCGCCCGCCAATCTGGTGTTTCTGATGGACGTATCGGGATCGATGGGCGAGCCGGACAAATTGCCGCTGGTCAAAACCGCGCTTGCCGGTTTGGCCGACGAGCTATCGCCGCAGGATAGAGTCTCGATTGTCGTCTATGCCGGTGCCGCAGGTCTCGTGTTGCAGCCAACCAGCGATGCCAAGGAAATCAAGCGCGCGCTCGAACGTTTGAATGCCGGCGGATCGACCGCAGGCGGTGCCGGGATAGAGCTGGCCTATCAAATCGCCGAAGACAATTTCATTAAAGGCGGAGTTAACCGCGTGATCATCGCCACCGACGGCGATTTCAATGTCGGCGTATCGGACACCAAGAAGCTGGTCGAGATCATCGAGGCGAAGCGCGACAGCGGCATAACGCTGACCACGCTCGGCTTTGGCCAATATAATTACAACGAAGCTCTGATGGAACAGATGGCCAATCACGGTAACGGCAATTACGCCTATATCGACAGCGCGCTGGAGGCGAAGAAAGTGCTCGGCGATGAAATGTCATCGACGCTGTTCACTATTGCCAAAGACGTCAAAATCCAGGTCGAATTCAATCCGGCAGTGGTGAGCCAATACCGTCTGATCGGCTATGAAAACCGCGCGCTTCGTAATGAAGAATTCGACAATGACGCGGTTGATGCGGGCGATATTGGCGCGGGGCATCAAGTCACTGCGATTTACGAAATTGTCCCCGCAGCCGGCAAAGGATGGGTTGCCCCGTTACGCTACGGTGCTGAATCCCAGCCAACAAGCGACGATGGCATCACCGCCGAAGTCGCCTATGTCAAACTGCGCTACAAGATGCCCGACGGCCAAACCTCCAAGCTGCTTGACCGGGTCGTCCCAGTCTCCGCCATGCAGACTGCGGATGCGCCGAAAGGCGATTTTGCTTTCGCGGTCGCGGTCGCTGCCTTTGGTCAGAAGCTACGCGGAGATAGCTTACTGGGAAGTTACGATTTCGATGACATCGGCAGCCTATCTGGCACCGGCGGCGACTACTGGCGGCAGGAATTCCGCAAATTAACCGAGCTGGCTGGCGGTCTTGACCCGCAAAGCGGCGGATAAAATGCGAAACGTGCCGGTTTAGGGGCCTTTGCGGATGCGGCGAGGGTGGCTATGAGACTGCAATGCCAGTCCGTCCGTCCATTGCCCTGATCGTTGGTGCCCTAGCTACGGCCTCACTCGGCTTTGTCGGTTCAGGAATGAACTCGCAATCAATTGCTGACGGCTTATCGGTGCAGGCAGAACACGCCATCGCAGCGCATGGCGGCGGCACGGTGAAAGCGGATTTCACCACCTTCGGCGGATGGCCAACGCGCCACCCGCTGCTGTCAGGCGGCGAAAAGCTTGACGAAGGTAAGCGCGTTGAAGTGGCTGAAGCCGTCGCGGCAATTCCGGGCGTTGGCGGCATCCGCTGGGCCGACGGTACAGTGATCGCAGAACGCGGGGTCATCCCGATAACGCCGATGCACTGCCAGGAAGATGTCAACGCGCTGCTCAGAGCGCGCACCATCCGGTTCGAGGAATCGTCCAGCGACATGGATAGCGCCAGCAACGACTTGCTCGATGAAGTGGAGGCTGCGCTGCGCCCTTGCCTCGGCAGTATCATCGCGATTGTCGGCCATACAGACGATTCTGGTATAGAACCGGGCAATCTCGCGCTTTCTAAGGAGCGCGCCAATGCAGTCCGCAGCGCCCTGATCCGCCGCGGCATTCCCAGCGACGGTCTGCGCGCGAGCGGTGTGGGGTCCAGCCAGCCGGTCGAAGGGCTCGATGTCTCCGACCCGGCCAATCGCCGGATCGAGTTTTCAGTCATTGCGACCGAGCCGTTGCAGCCAACAGCTGTCGATACACCGGGGGCACGCTGATTATGCCAATCTGGTTTGAGTTGATGGTTCTGCTGCTCGTAACCTATGCCATCGGCCTTAGCATCGGCTGGCTGGTCTGGGGCCGCGCAGACACCGACGAGACAATTGAGATTGAAGAGGATTCTACTCCATGATGGAAATGGTGCAGGCCAATTGGCCGCTGTTTGTAATCGCCTTGGTCATCGGCTTGATTGTCGCATGGTGGATATTCGTCGCAATGCGCCGGACGCGGGTAGAGACTGACAAGAGCGATGTGCTCGACGAAGGCAAAGCACCGGCCTCGCGCAATCAGGCATTGATCGACGCCCCTCCCGCAGCCGTCGTCCCGCTGGTTTCGCAGCCCACGGTGGTGCAGACGGCGGCCGTGCCGATAGGTGTCGGAGAAGCAGACGATCTGTCGCGGATCAAAGGGGTTGGCCCTAAGCTCAAATCGCTGCTGATTTCGCTTGGCGTGACACGGTTTGACCAAATCGCCGCTTGGTCCGATGCTGACATTGACCGTATCGACGCACAATTGGGCCGTTTCGAAGGCCGTATCCGCCGCGACGGCTGGACAGAGCAGGCCAAGCTGCTCGCCGCTGAAGATATGGCGGGATATGAAGCCAAATTCGGCAAGCTCTGATTGATTTCAGGAGAGAATAATGAGCGACGCAATTTTTCCGGTGACACCTGAATGGGCTGAAACAGCCCTGATAAACGCCGCCACCTATGAAGAGAAATACCGCCGCTCGATTGCTGATCCCGAGGGTTTCTGGCGCGAGGAAGCGCAGCGGATCGACTGGATCCAGCCGTTCCATACAGTCAAGGATACCTCGTTCAGCGAAGCGGATTTTCATATCCGCTGGTTCGATGGCGGCAAACTCAACATTGCCGCCAATGCGCTCGACCGGCATTTGGAAACGCGCGGTGATCAGGTGGCGATTATCTGGGAACCCGATGATCCATCCGAGGCCGGACGCAAGATCACCTATGCCGAATTGCACCGCGATGTGTGCCGTTTTGCCAATGTTCTGAAGTCGCGCGGCGTCCAAAAGGGTGACCGCGTTACCATCTATCTGCCGATGGTGCCCGAGGCCGCAATTGCCATGCTCGCCTGCGCCCGAATTGGCGCAGTCCATTCGGTGGTGTTCGCCGGTTTCAGCCCCGACGCGCTGGCGGGCCGGATCGAAGATTGCCAATCGAATATTGTCATAACCGCCGACGAGGGATTGCGCGGCGGCAAGCCCATCCCGCTCAAGGCCAATGTCGATGCCGCGTGCGAGAAAGTGGCGGTCGAAACAGTCATCGTGCTCCGCCGCACCGACGCTGACGTGCCGAAAGTTGAAGGCCGCGATGTGGACTGGGCCGAAGCGATGAATTCGGTGTCAGACGACTGCCCTGCGGAAATTATGGATGCGGAAGACCCGCTATTTATCCTCTACACCTCCGGTTCCACCGGAAAGCCCAAGGGCGTGCTCCACACCACCGGCGGTTATGCCGTGTGGACCAGCATGACGCATCAATATGTGTTCGATTACCAGCCGAATGCCGACGGCAAGATGCCGGTTTATTGGTGCGCGGCTGATGTCGGCTGGGTCACGGGGCACTCCTATGTCGTCTATGCACCGCTGATCAACGGCGCGACGCAGGTGATGTTCGAAGGCGTGCCCAATTTCCCCCACCACTCGCGGTTCTGGGATGTGATCGACAAACATCAGGTGGAGATTTTCTACGCCGCGCCGACCGCCTTGCGCGCTCTAATGCGCGAAGGTGATGAGTGGGTTACCAAGACCAGCCGCAAGTCCCTGCGCTTGCTCGGCTCGGTCGGCGAGCCGATCAATCCCGAAGCATGGGACTGGTATCACCGCGTAGTGGGTGAGCGGCGCTGCCCGATTGTCGATACCTGGTGGCAGACCGAAACCGGCGCCGCGATGATCACGCCGATGCCGGGCGCGACTACGCTCAAACCCGGTAGCGCGAGCAAACCGATGTTCGGGGTAAAGCCCGAAATCGTCGATAATGACGGCAATATCCAGACCGGCGCGACCGACGGCCCGCTGGTCATCACCGACAGTTGGCCGGGCCAGATGCGGACGGTTTACGGCGATCACGACCGCTTCTTCCAGACCTATTTCAGCACCTTCCCCGGCATGTATTTCACCGGCGACGGCTGCAAGCGTGACGCGGATGGTTATTACTGGATCACCGGAAGGATCGATGATGTGATCAACGTCTCCGGGCACCGGATGGGCACCGCCGAGGTGGAGAGTGCGCTGGTCGCGCATGACAGCGTGTCGGAGGCCGCGGTTGTCGGCATGCCGCATGACATCAAGGGGCAAGGCATCTACGCCTATGTCACCACCAATGCCGATGTCGAGGATACCGAGGATTTGCGAGCCGAGCTGGTCAAATGGGTTCGCAAGGAAATCGGCCCAATTGCAACGCCCGACGTGGTGCAATTCGCGCCCGGTCTGCCCAAGACCCGCAGCGGGAAAATCATGCGCCGTATCCTGCGCAAGATTGCCGAGAATGACGTGAGTAATCTGGGCGATACGTCAACGCTCGCCGATCCGAGCGTAGTCGATGATTTGCTGGCGAACCGCAAGCAATGAGCCCAATCCGCCCGCTCCGCAGCGTTCTCTACCTTCCCGCCAACCGCGCCAGCGCGGTCGCCAAAGCGCGCGAGGCGGATTGCGACGCGGTGATCCTGGATCTGGAGGATGCGGTGGCTCCCGAAAGCAAAGCTGAGGCACGCGCGGCGGCAGTCGCGGCGGTAAACGAAGGCGGGTTTGGCCACCGGCTGCTGGTGGTGCGGGTCAATGCGCTCGACAGCGAATGGGGCGCGGCGGACTGTGCCGCGATGGCGGGCTGCGGACCTGCCGCGGTGCTTGTTCCCAAGCTGTGCCATCCTGATGAGGCGGGAATATACCGCCAGCAACTTGGCGGCGGACCGGAACTGTGGGCCATGCTCGAAACCTGCATCGCTTTCACCCAATTGGGCGCAATTTCGGCAAAGGTAATGGCGGCAAACCTCACCACCTATGTGATGGGTACCAATGATCTCGCATTGGAAATGCGCGCCAAACTTGATACGGGCCGCGCGCCGTTTCTGCCGCTGTTGACCCAAGCGGTTATCAGTGCCCGCGCTTATGGCCTGTCGATCATCGACGGTGTCTTCAATGATATTGCTGACGAACAAGGCCTCGCCGCCCAATGCCAGCAAGGGGCGAGCATGGGTTTTGACGGCAAGACACTGATCCATCCAAAACAGCTCGCCATCGCCAATGCCGCCTTCAGCCCCTCGCCCGCAGATGTGGCGCGTGCGCAGTCCATCCGCGATGCTTTTGCAGATCCTGCCAATGCCGGAAAAGGCGTGATCAAAGTCGATGGAAAAATGACCGAAATCCTTCACCTTCGCGAGGCCGAACGCACGCTCGCCCTGCATCAGGCGGCACAGCGAAACACCGCTTGAAGTCATTGCACTTGCGGCCCACAAGCAAGGCTGCAAAAGAACGAAAAAATTAGTTTCAGGAGTAACTATGGCTGGCATGGTGCCGTTTAACTGGGAAGATCCGTTTAATCTGGAATCCCAGCTTACCGAAGAGGAACGCATGATCCGCGATGCCGCCCATGGCTTCGCACAAGGCGAACTGCAGCCGCGCGTGCAAGAGGCTTACCGCAACGAAACCAGCGCTCCCGAGCTGTTCCCGCTGATGGGCCAGGCCGGTCTGCTGGGTGCGACTGTGCCCGAAGAATATGGCGGCGCGGGTGCAAGTTATGTCGCCTACGGCCTGATCGCGCGCGAGATTGAACGGGTGGATTCGGGTTACCGCTCAATGGCTTCGGTCCAGTCGAGCCTCGTGATGTATCCGATCCAGGCTTATGGCAGCGAGGAACAACGCCGGAAATATCTGCCCGGCCTCGCCAGCGGTGAATTGATCGGTTGTTTCGGCCTGACCGAACCCGATGCGGGTTCCGACCCCGGTTCGATGCGGACTTACGCCAAGAAAGATGGTGACGGTTACTCACTCTCAGGCGCGAAAACGTGGATTTCCAACTCTCCCTTCGCCGACGTATTTGTCGTCTGGGCGAAGAGCGAAGCGCATGGCGACGGCATTCGCGGCTTTGTGCTGGAAAAGGGTATGGAAGGCCTTTCCGCACCCAAAATCGAAGGCAAGCTGAGCCTGCGCGCATCGACAACCGGCATGATCATGATGGATGAGGTAAAGCTGCCTGCCAGCGCGCTTCTGCCTGATGTTCAGGGTTTGAAAGGGCCGTTCGGCTGCCTCAACCGTGCTCGTTATGGCATCAGCTGGGGCGCAATGGGCGCGGCGGAATTCTGCCTCCACGCGGCGCGGCAATATGGCCTTGATCGCCAGCAATTTGGCCGTCCGCTCGCCAATACCCAGCTCTATCAAAAGAAGCTGGCCGATATGATGAGCGATATCGGACTTGGTCTGCAAGCCTCGCTTCAAGTCGGGCGGCTGATGGATCGCGGAGAATTTGCGCCGGAAATGATCAGCATCGTCAAGCGCAACAATGTCGGCAAGGCGCTCGATATTGCGCGGATGGCGCGCGATATGCACGGCGGCAACGGCATCAGCGACGAATATCAGGTGATCCGCCACATGGTGAACCTCGAAACGGTCAACACTTACGAAGGCACGCATGATGTCCACGCGCTGATCCTTGGCCGCGCGATTACGGGGCTGGCAGCTTTTTGATGAAGCTGTTCGCCTATTTCCGCAGTTCGACCAGCTACCGGCTGCGGATCGCGCTCAATCTCAAAGCCCTCGACTATGAAGTGATACCGGTCGATCTGCGAACCTCCGAGCAAAAGCGCGAATCCTTTACCAGCCGTAATCCCTTTGGTTCTGTTCCGATGCTGGAGGCCGATGGCCGCGACCGCGCGCAAAGTATGGCGCTGATCGAATGGCTCGATGAAGCTTATCCGCAGCCCCCTTTGCTGCCAGCCGATCTCGAAGACCGCTATACCGCGCGCGAATTGGCCTATGCGGTGGCGACGGAAATTCACGCGGTCAACAATCTGCCGGTGCTGAAATATCTCGCCGATCCGCTGGGGCATTCAGAGGAGGAAGTGGCGGTGTGGTACCGCCATTGGCTGGCGCGCACGCTCGACCCGCTCGAAGCGCGCTTGGCACAAATCGGCACTGGCGACTTCCTGTTTGATACCCCCGGCCTGTTCGAAATCGTGCTGCTCCCGCAAATCTACAATGCGCGGAAGTTTGATTTCGATTTCAGCGACAAGCCGCACACCGCGCGGATAGAAGCCGCTTGCCTTGCCCTGCCCGCATTCCAAGATGCCTATCCCGACAACCAACCAGACAGCCCGGATTACACGGGCGCAAAAGGAGACGACGCCCGATGAAACTCGCTACGCTCAAAGACGGTACCCGCGACGGAAAACTGGTTGTCGTGTCGAAGGACATCACCCGCTATTGCGAGGCTGGGAAGATTGCCCCGACGATGCAATATGCGCTCGACAATTGGGAGCGTGTCTCGCCCGATCTGGAAGTGCTCTACCGCGATGTCGAACACCAAACCGTGCCGTGTGAGCGTTTCCACGAGAGTGAGGCCCATTCTCCCTTGCCACGCGCATACCAATGGGCCGACGGAAGCGCCTATATCAACCACGTCGAACTGGTCCGCAAAGCGCGTAATTCCGAGGTTCCCGAAAGCTTCTATCACGATCCGCTGATGTATCAGGGCGGATCGGATGATTTCCTCGGCCCGCGCGACCCGATTCCATTGGGCGACACCGCATGGGGCTGCGATATGGAAGGCGAAATCGCGGTCATCACCGATGATGTGCCAATGGGTGTTTCAGCGGAAGACGCCGCCGGACACATCAAGCTGGTGATGCTGGTCAATGATGTTTCCTTGCGCGGATTGATCCCTGGCGAATTGGCCAAGGGCTTCGGTTTCTACCAGTCAAAGCCAGCGAGCGCGTTTTCGCCTGTCGCGGTCACCCCCGATGAATTGGGTGATGCGTGGCAGGACAGCCTGATCCATTTGCCGCTGCTGGTCGAATATAACCGCGAGCCCTTCGGCCGCGCCGATGCAGGCAAGGACGCAACCTTCAATTTGGCGCAATTGGTCGCCCATGCTGCCAAAACGCGCAATCTGGGTGCCGGTGCGATCATTGGGTCGGGCACAGTGTCCAACCAAGGAATCGATGGCGGACCGGGCAAGCCAATTAGCGAAGGCGGTGCCGGTTACAGCTGCATCGCGGAAGTCCGCATGATCGAGACGATCGCAGATGGCGCACCCAAAACCCGCTTCATGCAGCCGGGCGACCTTGTCAGGATCGAGATGAAGGACAAGGACGGCCATTCGATCTTCGGCGCGATCCGGCAGGAAGTGGTTCAAGCCTGAGTGTAAATTGGAAGCCGTTTGGACATAAGCCGTTTGACTGACAGCACTGTTTCGATGATGGTCGCCACCAAAGGCGGCACATAGACCGCCCATTTAACAGGGATCTACGATGTTCAAATTCTGGTTTTCCACCCCCTTGTGGCAGCGCGTGATCGGTTCCTTGATATTGGGCATTATCGTCGGCCGTTTCTGGGGGCCGGAAGCAGAAAGCATCAAATGGATTGGAAGCCTGTTCATTCAGGCGATCAAGATGCTGATCATCCCGCTGATTTTCTTCAGTCTGGTCTCGGGCATTGCCGCTCTGGGAGATCTGAAGAAATTGGGCAATGTTGGCGGCAAGGCGCTGGCGTTGTTTGCTTCCACCGCAGTCATTTCGGTGACCTTGGGCGTGTTGCTCGCAACCATTTTCAAACCGGGCATTGGCGTGGGACAAGACCTTCCCCCAGGTGCAGAGGTTCCGCCGCCGTCTGATACCACCGCAGTCGACATGATCCTGTCGATGGTCCCCGAAAATCCGATCATGTCGATGGCGCAAGGGCAGGTTTTGCCGGTCATCGTTTTCGCGCTGCTGTTCGGCATTTCGCTTCTGATGGCCGACAAGGAAGGCACCCCGATCGTCAAAGCGATGGATGCCGGATCGGTCGTGATGCAGAAAATGACCATGATCGTGATGGAGCTCGCGCCGTTCGGCGTGTTCGCCTTAATGGCTTGGGTTGCTGGCACCACCGGATGGGAACTGCTTGCTTCGCTCGCGCAGATCGTGGTGCTGAATTACGTCGGATGCTTTATCATTCTTGCGGTCGTTTATCCCTTCATCCTCAAGACCATCGCCAAATTGCCAATCGTGGATTTCTACCGCGGCATGGTGGACGCACAGGTGGTTGCATTTTCGACCGCTTCGTCAAATGCCGCCCTGCCCGTCACGCTCCGCTGCGTGCAACGCAACCTGGGCGTGTCGCGTTCGGTATCGAGCTTCGTGATCGCACTGGGGGCGACGATCAACATGAATGGCACCGCGATGTATCTCGGGCTGGTGGCAATATTCGGCGCACAGATTTACGGCGTTGAACTGACATGGATGTCCTATTTGCTGATCGGCATAACCGCAACACTCGGTTCGGTCGGTGCGGCGGGGATTCCCGGATCCGGCCTGATCATGCTGAGCCTCGTGCTGACGACCATTGGTGTGCCGCTCGAAACCGTCGCACTCGTCGCTGGCATCAACCACATCATGGATATGATGCGCACCGCCACCAACGTCACCGGCGATGCAACCGTTGCGGTTGCGGTTGCGCGGATGGCGAACGAGATCGATGTTGAGGAATATATCTCGGCTGACGATATCTAACGCAGCTTTGCGAATAGGCATAATTTAATAACATTGCTTATTATAATGGCCGGTATTACAGCGCGCCAATGGACGAGAATCTCGGATATTTGATCAGCGATACCGGGCGCATTCTGCGCAAGGCGTTCGACAAACGTGCGCGGCGGGTGGGCATTACCCGCCCCCAATGGCGGGTGCTTGCGCGCCTCAATCGCGAGCCCGGTATAAATCAAGCCCCGCTCGCGGCGCTGCTCGAAGTTGAACCGATTACACTGACCCGCATGATCGACCGATTGCAGCAAGCCGGTATGGTCGAACGGCGGAACGACCCGAATGACCGAAGGGCATGGTGCCTCTATCTGACCGAAAAAGCCGAACCGGTTCTGGCACAAATGCAGGAACTTGCTGACGAGCTTCATCACGACATGATGGCCGGAATGCAGCCGAATTCCGGCGCCCAATTGACCGGACTGCTCACATCATTGCGCGATAATTTACAGGC
>JBATLU010000150.1:0-7824 GCA_049289475.1 Pontixanthobacter sp.
TGTCAAGACAATCGAACAGGTAGTCGCGCACGTCTGCGCGCCGCATATCGAGCACCAACTGATGACGCGCGGTTGGTTGCTCACGCCCTTTCAGCGCCAGCAACCAGTCGGGATGCGCGCGGTACAAATCGCTGTCAGGATTGACCATTTCTGGCTCCACCCAGATCCCAAATTGCATCCCCAGCGCCTCAACCCTCTTCGCAAGAGGTTCCAGGCCATTCGGATATTTCACCGGATCGGGCGTCCAGTCCCCAAGTCCTGCTCTGTCGGACTCGCGCCCTGCAAACCAGCCATCATCAAGCACAAAGCGCTCCACGCCAAGCTCTGCCGCCGCTTCCACCAGTGCAATCATCCGCGCCTCATTTTGCGCGAAATAGACTGCCTCCCAGCTGTTGAGATGAACCGGACGCGGCGGCATCGCGCCGCTCGGCCAATCGAGCCGTTCGCGCACTGCGGCGTGCTGCTGCGCTCTTGCACCATTGCGCCCATTGTCAGAGATCGCGAGCATCACTGGCGGCGCTTCATAAGTGTCGCCGGTTTGGAGTACGACCTCACCCGCTGACAATACTGCCTCGGCAAGAAGGACACATGCCGCGTTCTCGCAGCGCTCGATCGCGATACGGCTGTTGCCAGACCATGCCAGTTGCACCGCGAATACAGTGCCACGATGCCAGCCTGCTTCGCCGCACAGAACCACGCATGCCGGGGGGCCCCCGTGGCCGGTCAGACCCTGCCGCGTGACGCGCTGCCAGCCATGCCAGGGCATAGCTTCGCGGCATTCGGTGAATTCCGCATTGTGGCGTCCGCGCCATGAAACGATTTCACGTGCATCGGCAGGCAGTGGGATCATCACACTGGCGAGGCTGAGCACGGTTACAGGTTGCACGCCGCAATTGGTCAGTGCGGTAGAAATCTCTAGCGCGCCGCCAGCCATTTTCCGATGAACGATTGTTGCCTCTAGCCCCGAAACCTCATCCGTCAGCGTTAATGTAAGCGTATCGCTCGACTCATCTACTTCGCACGCTTTGGGCACGAACACGATCTCAGCTCCAGAAGCATCCTCAATGCGCAGCGCCGGCTCACCAAACCAGCCCGTTGCAGCGCTGGAGAAGAACGACAGTGGTCGTTCGGAATCAAGCGAGAATGTGGTCGCGCACCGCAATTCTGAGATCGGAGGAAGGTGTTCTGTGCCGCAGCACAAACCAAGGTATCGCCATGAGGGCGGACCGTCCGCGCAAGGCTCGAGCACAAGGCTCCACTCCGCGCCATGCAGCGCCATTGGCGCAGCCGGCCTCATGCGTCAGGCGCGATTCGCTCGCTACGGAATATATCCATTCCGATGAATACCGCCCGGCGGCCCAGCACCAGCCGGTTAAACGCCAGCGCAGCCAGCACCGATGTTACGAGCGTGACGACCATGAAATCGATGTAATGCAACGTCACCAGACCCGCTGGGGCAAGCACAAAGCTGAATGTGCCATATAGCGCCACCCCACAAAGCACGCCGACAATCGATGCTGCTGCCGCGACATTGCGAAACAGCAATGCAGCGATGAACGCACTCAAGATCGGCATCGAGAACAGACCGTTCAATTCCTGCAGCAAGTTGATGATGCTTTCCGCATTCTGGAATATCGGCACCATCACCAGCGCAATCACAGTGGCAACGACCGACATCACAGCGCCCAGCTTCCAATGATTTGGCACTGGCCCGATAAATTGCTCGTGGAAGTCGACCGAATAGAGCGCCACCGTTGAATTTAGCACGGCACTGAAGGTGGTGATCACCGCAGCGGCGACCATCGCAGCAAAAGCGCCTGACAGCCAAACCGGCAACACCTCGGCAACCAACCGTCCATACGCCGCATCACCGATGTCGCCGAACAATTTGAACGCGACCACACCAGGTATCACAACAATCGGAGGTACAATGAGAATACGGACAATTGCTGCGGCAAAGACGCCTTTTTGCGCTTCTTTCACCGTCGGTGCAGCCATTGCGCGCTGAGTGATGTTTTGATTGGTCGACCAATAGAATATTTGGATAAACAGCATGCCGGTGAAAAGCGTGTGGAAGGGGATCGGGCTATCTGCCGCACCGACCATCGTGAGCCTCTCTGCGGGCATATTGGTCACGATATCAAAATCGACCGCAGACAGCGCAAGAAACACAATCAGCAGGGCCAGCGCCAAAACGCCGATGCCGGAATACGTGTCCATCACAGCGACTGCCCTCAAGCCGCCAAACATGGTATAAGCAGCGCCAATGATTGCCAGCCCAACAGCAAAAGCCATAAGCGGGATTTCGCTGCCGAACAGCGATTGGAGGAATAGCCCTCCGCTATATAGTGCGGCAGGCAGGTAGATCAGAATATTGCCAAACAGGAAAAGCGCGGACACAAGTGTGCGGATCGAGCGTCCATCATATCGCCGCTCCAGCAGCTCGGTCACTGTGGTGCAATTGTAGCGATAATACAGCGGCACAAACACAAAGGCGAGGAACATTAGTCCGGCAAACCCGGCGATCTCCCACCACGCCAGCAGTAACATCTGGTTACCGTTCATGCCAACCAGCTGGTCGGTCGAAAGATTGGTCAGCGTGATGGCGCCGGCTACAAAGAACCAACTCAGGCCTTTGCCGGCAAGGTAGACATCCTGTTCCGACCCGTCGTGATGGCTGGACTGGCGCACTTTCCACCACGTCAGCCCGCCAACCAGAGCAGTGAGCGCGACAAACACAACTATTTGAAACGTGCTACCAAATTGCGCCGTGCCGCCGAACATGGTGCCTTCTCCTTGCCCCGTGAAGCGCCATATCGTAGCGGCTACCGTGTGGCGATAAAGCGCCTATTACACAGCGAGTCAACCAAAGGACCGGCCCTTGCATCTTGGCGTCTGCTATTATCCCGAACATTGGCCGCCTGAGCGTTGGTCGGAAGATGCGCGACTGATGGCCGAACTTGGACTCACCCGGGTGCGGATCGGCGAATTTGCCTGGAGCCGGATTGAGCCCGAGCCCGGACATTTCGATTTCGACTGGTTGGATCGTGCCATTGAGGTGCTGCACGATGCAGGGCTTGGAATCATCTTCGGCACACCCACGGCCACACCTCCAAAATGGCTGGTGGACCAAATGCCAGACATGCTGGCACTTGACCGCAAAGGCGATCGACGCAGGTTCGGATCGCGGCGACACTACTGCTTCAGCCATGAAGGTTATCGCGCGCAGGCAGCGCGGATCACGCGCGTTCTGGCCGAACGTTACGGCCAGCATCCTGCCATCGTAGCATGGCAGACTGACAATGAATACGGCTGCCATGATACGGTGCAGAGCTTCAGCATAGCTGCCCGTGATGCGTTTCGATGCTGGCTAGAGCAGCGCTACGGCAATATCGCAGCGTTGAACGCGGCCTGGGGAAATGTATTCTGGAGCATGGAGTATAACAGCTTTCACGAAATCGAACTGCCCAACCTGACCGTAACAGAGGCTAACCCGGCACACTGGTTGGCCTTCCGACGTTTTTCCTCGGATCAAGTCGTCCGCTTCAACCGGACGCTCGTAGCGATCCTGCGCGATCTTTCACCAGGCCGTGATATCACACACAATGCAATGGGTTTCTACACCGGCTACGATCACCACGATCTGGCGAATGACCTCGACGTGCTGGGCTGGGACAGTTACCCGCTGGGCTTTCTGGAAATGTTTCGCTTTTCCGAGGACGAAAAGCAACTGTATGCGCGAACCGGGCACCCTGACATTGCCGCCTTCCACCACGATCTCTATCGCGGCTGCGCCAAAAACGAGCGATGGTCTGTACTCGAACAGCAACCCGGACCAGTTAACTGGGCCCGCCACAATCCCGCACCCTTACCCGGCATGGTTCGGCTGTGGACTTTGGAAGCAATGGCGCATGGCGCAGAATTGCTGAGTTACTTCCGTTGGCGGCAGTGCCCTCAAGCGCAAGAACAGATGCACGCAGGATTGCTGCGTCCCGATGGCGAACCCGCTCCCGCCTTTGCCGAAGTGGCGCAAACGGCTGGTGAAATAGAACATGCGGAAGAGCCCGGCGCAGGCGACAAGCACGCCGCGTTAGTGTTTTCCTATCCGTCGGAATGGATCACGCAAATCCAACCGCAGGGCGAAAATTGCTCGGCATTGTGGGCGGCATTCGCCTGCTATTCATCGTTGCGCAAAATCGGCCTTAATGTGGACATCGTGTCGCCTGACGCGTCGCTCGATGGATACGGTCTTGTCGTCATTCCCTGTTTGCCGATTGTGGAGCAAACACTGGTTCAGGCGCTCCGAGCATTTCCAGGCAAAATAGTAATCGGCCCGCGCTGCGGAAGCCGCGACGAGGACTTCGCTATCCCCGAAGGCCTTGCCCCGGGCCCGCTACGCGAGTTGGTTGGCGGCACGGTGGCACTTAGCGAGACACTGCGACCTGGACTAACCCATCAAGGCGAGGAATGGGAAATAACGCGCTGGCTTGACCGGTTGGAAGGCGAGGCAAAGGCAGAATTAGTGGCGAAGGATGGCACAGTTGCCTGCTGGCAGCATGGCAAGGTACGCTATTGTGCGGCATGGCCTGAAGGACAGCTGATCGACCGGATTCTCGCAGTGGCTGCCACCGAAGCGCAACTACCGGTAATGGAGATGCGTGAAGGTCAGCGCCGCCGTACATGCGCGAAAGTTGTGTTCGAATGCGATTATCTCACCGGTGAGGTAGGTTTCTCCAAGCGCCCCACCTAGCTTGCGGATCCCCATGACGGTGTAAGCATATGATTTTTCACATGAAAGTCTTTTAGAACTCCCTGTGAGCCCATATTTAGTCCCAAAAATTCCACTAATACATTGATTTGCAATCTTTTTAGTGGATCTGAATTCATCGACACCGCCCGACTTATCGAAGCCGCATGGCGTTCAACGTATATGAAAAGAGCATAGTCAAATTCTTTGTGCAATTTCAGTCGCCACGAGCATTCATAATAATAACAACGAAAATTCAAATCGTAATCTGGCCTATTTGGTGCTGATTAGATGTATCATGGCTCTAAAATTTGAGTTCTTTTTTCAAATTTCTTTAAGCCAATCGTCGTGTAATGGGAGCTTTAATGTCGATTTTTCGACTTGATTAAGGATATCGGAGGATAATTTTACTGACATCTTTCCAATTATATTGGGATAATCCATACCAAATACTATATATTCATAACTTCCGACCGAAAATAGCTGAAGCGGTATTTCAAAATCATACTGCGTGGGCGGTTTGTGCCGCCAAACAGCCAAGCGCTTGGCAAGCGCTGGAACGATCCGCTCCGGCTTTTGAACCTCGCGCCAGAACGCAGTATCAGTGCGGCGCGTTAGGCAATAATGCAGGTTCACGAATTCCAGAATCTCATCGTAAAGACGGCCAATATGCGCGTTATAGGCATCCCGCATGACAGCCGTTCTGCTGAAGTTTGCCAAATCGCCAAAATCTACATGCTCAAGCAGTGCCGCGATCGATGCCTCAACCGTATACAGTGCCGAGGATTCTAACGGTTCGATGAAGCCCGATGATAGGCCAATCGCGATGCAATTGCCGATCCACGGCTGCTCACACCGTCCAACGCGGAACTGCAGGCGTTTGGCAGGCAAATCCGCCGCGTGTTCGCCTTCATAGGCACGCAATTCCTCCTCAGCCTGATCATCGCTGATGAACGCGCTGGAATAGACATAGCCCGTGCCGCGCCGCCCCTGCAGGGGAATGTCCCACGCCCAGCCAGCGCTCAGCGCACTCGACATCGTATAGGGCTTGGTCGGGCCAGGGCGATAGACATCATAGGGCACGCGGATTGCCACCGCGCGGTCGCACAACAGATACTGTCCGTAGTCGACATAGGCCCCGCCCAGCGCCTTGCCGATCAGCAGCGCGGCAAATCCGGAGCAATCGATGAAGAAGTCGCCAGCCAGTGTCTCGCCTGAATCGAGCAGGACCGATGCAATATCACTGCTTTTGGTCAGGCTGACATCGGTGACCATTGCCTCGACATGCCGAACGCCTCGCGCCTTGGCAAAATCGGCCAAAGTTCCGGCGAATTTCTCGGCATCCATATGATAGGCATAGGGAAAGACTGACCCATAATCGGGCCAGCCTAGCGCCTTAGGCGCGCGTCCCTCACGATTTAAATGATTGAGAACCGACACCGTATCCGCCCAAGCTATGTTGCGCGCGCTGTCCAGCCAGTCGCGCGCATCGGTATCAGCGCGTCCTTTGGAAGTCCGCTGGTCGAACGGATGGAAATAGACCTCGCCGTCATTGTTGAGCCAGTTCTTGAAACCGATCGCGCTTTTGAACGTGCCATCGGACGCCCTGAGAAATTCCTTCTCACCAATGCCTATCCGGCTGAGCGTTTCGCGTATACTGGGGACTGTCGCCTCGCCCACGCCGATACGCCCGATTGATGGCGCTTCAACCAATGTGATCTCTACCGAGGGCCGCGCGGCGTTGACGACCGAATTGATATAGGATGCGGTCAGCCAACCGGCTGAACCCCCACCGACGATGACAAGTTTGGGTAAAGCCATTACGCGGACTGCTCGCGAAGATTGGCACCGATCAAGAACTGATCGTGCGACGGCGCAGTTGCTACCACACTGGCGATCTTGTGCTGGAGATCACGCATCACATTGTTGGCAAAATCGCCCGGAATCAGGCTTGCAAGCGGATCATTCGACGCTTGCTTTGCACCCATACCATGCAGGACCGATGCCCAGCTGATATTGGTGAACAGATCATCATGCTGCGCCAATATCCGTCCCGACCGGTTGAACAGTTCAATCTTTTGCTGGAGTGATTCGGGCAGGTTCATGCTCGTAACATGTCGCCAGAATTCGCTGTCGTTCCGCGCTGACAGACAATAGTGCAGCACCAGAAAGTCGCGGATTTCTTCCATTTCGGCGCTTGCAAACCGGTTGAACCGGTCGATCAACGTTTGGTCAGGCTTGCTCGCCGGAAAGTGATCGAGGAAGCGGAACAAATTGATGAAAACGAGGTGGATGCTGGTCGATTCAAGCGGTTCCAGAAATCCGGAGGCGAGACCCAGAGACAGGCAATTGCCGCGCCAAATCTCGCGCCGCATCCCGCCGTTAAAGCGCAGCACGCGCGGTTCTGCGATGGGTTCACAGCCAATCGCAGCAAGGAATTCCAGCTTTGCGTCACCATCGCTGATAAAGCGCGAAGAATAGACATAACCATTCCCGGTTCGGTTCTGCAGCGGAATCCGCCATGTCCAACCGGCTGAGCGGGCGGTAGAAATTGTATAGGGCGCAGTTTCGGGATCTGACGCGGTCGGCGCGGCGATTGCGCTATCGCATGGAAGCCATTCGCTCCAATCCTCATAGGGACTGCCTAGTGCCTGTTCGATCAGCAAGCCGCGAAAACCGGAGCAATCGATGAAGAAATCGCCGCTAATCTCTTCGCCAGATTCGAGTGTGATAGAGGATATTTCCTGCGCGGTGCTGCGGGCCACATCGACCACACGCCCCTCGATCCGCTGACAGCCTTTTGCGACTGCGTAATCATGGAGATATTTTGCGACCAGCCCGGCGTCAAAATGCAGCGCAAATTTTAATCCTCCCAAGGGGGAGCGCGGGTCATTGTCAGGCAAAGCAAATTTGTTCTGTTCGGCCAGCCCGATTGCAACCGATAAATCCATCAATTCACCGACCGCAGCGCCGCCTTTCTGGCGGGCAAACCAATAGTTGAACAAGGGCCGGTTTTCGATCGAAGGTCCAAGCGTGCCGAACGGATGCCAGTAATCTTCTCCGGCGACCCGCCAGTC
>JBATLU010000151.1:0-1810 GCA_049289475.1 Pontixanthobacter sp.
GAAGGGCGGGAGGTGGCAGAGGAATAGAAAAAGGCACTCATAAGAGTGCCCTTCCTAGCGGGTGGCAATGGGTTGGTTGCGAAAGAAGCCATTGCCGGTGTGCATCCTCAAGCATATCACAGCCCACAAGCGTTTGTCTATCAGATTTTCGTTAGAGTTGGGAGACTCAATCATGACTACACAATATACCGATCCATTGGATGCGGCGACAGAGGCGGGAAATCGGCCGGACAGCTATTTCGGACGCATGGAAGTTGCTGCGAGTTTCGTAAAGTTGCAGAAAGGCGTAGGAAAGACACCGTGGTCGGACGCCGACGGCATCGACGCTCGGCGCACCGAGGTGCACCTGATCCTCAATCCCATCGAGGCCACCGCCCTGACCTTCATGCTGGAACGCAAGCCAATTGCGGAAAGCTCGGAGTGGTCGAAGATCATCTGGGCGAGTCTGCGAGACTGCGGGCTTAAAGCTGTTCGCGACCTGCATGGCAAGTACGCCAAAGTCGAGATGGTGAAGACCGGGCGCAAGTTTGAGAACCGCAGTGGCGAGACAGTCGAGGAAAAAACCATGCAATTTACGGCGCTCTTCGATGACTTGTCGGCCTGTGAGGCGGCGTACTACGCGGAACGGGGCGGCAAGCCAGCGGCGCAGAACGGCAATCCGGGTGAAATCGACATGTCGCCAGGCGCAGGCGGCAACGGGCCTGCACCAGCCAGCAATGCTGAACGGGAGACGGCCAAACAGTTCCTGAGCGTGCTGGTGAAACAGGCCGGCGGCGATGTGGATGCACTGGCAGGTCTGATCGCTTCTATGCCGTTGGTCAGCAAGTATTTCTCAATCACTTCGCCGGAAGTTTTGGAAGCAATGGGGGTGAAGGCATGAACGCCATTTTAGGACTGGATGCCATCGACTATGACTATGTGGTGCGATCTGGCGCGTGGGACAACCTGCTGTCGCCGGAAGAATGGGCAGCAATGATGGCGCCGATTGATGTGGAAGCGCTCACGCCAGAGGAAACATTGGCGCTGGCGCTGGAAGCCGACGAAACCGCGGCGTACTGGCTGGCGCAAGACTGCGTGCTGTAGGCATCTGAACACAGCCGCCGGCCGGGGGCGGGGTAGAAGTGCCCGGCAAGGAAAAAATGAGATGACGACAACGATGCAAGCGACAAACGGTATTGCTGGACAGGGAGTCCAACGCCTGACCGTGACGGTGAGAAACCGTCCGGGGGCGCTCCTAGTAGTACACGCCTTCGCTGATAAAGCGAAACAGGAAATTCGCGACAAGCAGCAGAAGAAAGCGAAGGCGGTGAAGGCCGAACGCAATCCCGCACAAGAATGCGAGGCCGCAAAGTACCTTGACGCCACTGGTCGGGAATGTGTACCGGTGACAGTCATCAAGAAAGCGCTGGTCTCCGCAGCCACCGCCATGAAGGATTTAACAAAAGTCGGCCTGCGTCAGGCACTCTTTGTCGAGCCGGCGCACGATGCGGGCGCAATGCTCATTCCCATCGAAACCCACAATGGCGAGGATGCGAAAGGCGCGATGCGGGAGGATGCCGTTACCATCGGCATCAATACGCGCGGCCTGACCTACCGGCCGCAGTATGCGGAGTGGCAGCTGCGCTTTGTCATCGAATATCAGCCAACTCTGATAAGCCAGGAACAGCTACTAGCCCTTTTGGAACAGGCTGGGTGGGGCGTTGGAATCTGTGAAGGACGGCCTGAGCGATCCAGCGCGCTGGGCTGGGGCCGGTTCATCGTGCATGAATGGATGGCGGAATAGGGCACGGCAGGCGCGGCGAGGCTAGGC
>JBATLU010000152.1:0-2928 GCA_049289475.1 Pontixanthobacter sp.
ATGCGGCAGATGTATTGGCGTGCTGATCCACAGTCACGATGATCTTTTCAGGCGGCAAACCAAGTTTGCGCGCAGTCGCATCGAGAATGCGGGCATTGGCCTGATGCGGCACAACCCAGTCGATGTCCGCCGCTTCAAAACCAGATGAAGCGAGTGTTTCGCGCAGAACATCGGCCAAATTGACCACCGCATGCCGGAACACCTCTCGCCCCTTCATCCGCAATTTCCCGACGGTGCCGGTGCTGGATGGACCGCCATCGACAAAGAGTAAGGCATTGTGCGCGCCGTCTGCATGGAGTTTGGTGTCAATGATGCCAGGGCCATCTTCAGCCACATCTTGCGCCTCAAGGACCAGCGCGCCTGCGCCGTCCCCAAACAAGACACACGTTGTCCGGTCGTCCCAATCGAGAATCCGGCTGAAAGTTTCCGCACCAATCACCAGCGCGCGTTTTGCCATACCTGTGCGCAGCATCGAATCAGCTGTGCCCAATGCATAGAGAAAGCCCGAACACACCGCCGCAACATCAAATGCGATCCCGCCATTGCAGCCTAGTGCATCCTGCACAATTGTCGCGGTCGCGGGGAAGGTCTGGTCGGGTGTCGCAGTTGCCAGAACGATCAGATCGATGTCTTTTGCCTCGACTCCGGCCGCTTCGAGCGCGCGTTCGGCGGCCAGCGTCGCGAGCATCGAAGTCGTTTCGCCTTCTGCAGCAATGTAGCGCTGGCGAATACCGGTGCGCTCGACGATCCATTCGTCGCTCGTATCGACGCGCTCAGCCAATTCTGCGTTGGTAACTGCCTTGCCCGGCAATGCCGAGCCGCTGCCCAGAATAACCGACCGGATCACTTGGCGCCTGTATCACCGGCTTCGCCGGCCGTTCTTTCGTGCAAGGCGGCTAGGTCGGCGGAAATCCTTTGGGTGATGTTTTCTTCCAGCAGGCGCGCTGCCACCATCACCGCATGCGCAACGCCGCCGACAGACGCGCTGCCGTGGCTTTTCACCACCACACCGTTGAGGCCGAGGAATACCGCGCCATTGTGATTGTTAGGGTCGAGATGGTGCTTGAGCAATTCGGTCGCAGGCCGCGATACCAGAAAGCCGATTTTGGACCGCAGCGAACTGGTAAATGCGGCGCGCAGCAAATCAGTAACGAACCTTGCGGTCCCTTCGATCGCCTTCAGCGCGATATTGCCCGAAAAACCATCGGTTACCACCACATCAACTTGCCCGCGGTTGATTTTGTCCGATTCGACATAACCATCAAACTGCATATCGAGGCCGGTCGCCTCTTGCAGCGCGGTGGCTGCATCGCGCAGTCGGTCAAAACCCTTGTTTTCTTCAGTGCCGATGTTGAGCAGTCGCACGCGAGGTTTGCGGCCGAGGATAATCCGCGAATAGGCTGCGCCCATAATCGCAAACTGGACAAGGTTGCGCGCGTCAGCTTCCGTGTTGGCGCCAAGGTCGAGCATGATGACATCATCATCTTCGAGTGTTGGCATCACAGCAGCGAGCGCAGGCCGGTCAATTCCCGGCATGGTGCGCAGTGCAAGCTTGCTCATCGCCATCAAAGCGCCGGTATTTCCCGCACTAACTGCGGCACCGGCGTCGCCCATTTTCACTGCGTTTACAGCAAGCCCCATCGATGTCGTTTTGGCGCGGCGCAAAGCCTTGGTCGGCAATTCATCGCCGCCCACAACATCGTCACAATGCAAAATTTCCGACGCACCACGCAAGTTAGGGTGCGCCTCAAGCGCGGCTTTGATCCGCGTCTCGTCACCCACCAGAAGGAATTTGAAGCGGTCGTGACGACGACGCGCTTCTGCAGCGCCATCGATCATGACGCGCACGCCTTCATCGCCGCCCATCGCATCAACAGCGATACGCGGCAGACTCATGGGCGTATTCTCCAGCTAACGGTCTTAGAGACCGACGGCGACGATTTCGCGTCCGTTATAATGGCCGCATGCGTTGCACAGATTGTGCGGACGCTTGAGTTCGCCGCAATTGGAGCATTCATGGAATGCTTCTGGCTTAAGCGAATCGTGCGAACGGCGGATGCCGCGACGGTGAGGCGATACTTTTCTTTTAGGGACAGCCATTGTGGCACCTGTTCCTTGATAAACTGCAGTTTGTTAGGGCCGCTCTAGGCGAAGGCTCCGCCGCGCACAAGTGTACGAAATCGGTGCCCCTCCATGACGGGAAGAGGCGCGCTATAGCGGGATTCTCGTCGCTTGCAAGCAGTAGAGACACGCGGTAGCACCATCCAGACAATAAAAATGGATCAAAAGGGGGAATTTATGACTCAATTGCTGCCCGTAACTCTTTGTTCGGCCGCTGCCGCAGCGTTCATCGGCCTCTGGCTCATGATGCGTGTGGGGAAAGTTCGGACGACCGAGAAAGTCAGCATCGGCGATGGCGGCAATGACAAAGTCATCCGCCGGATGCGCGCGCATGCAAATTTTGTCGAGAACACGCCTATCGTGTTGGTATTGATCGCAGTGATTGAGCTTTCGGGCAAAGGCGGCGCTTGGCTTCCTTATGTTGCAGGCGTCTATATGCTGGGCCGTGTCGCGCACGGCATGGGCATGGATGACGGGCAGTTCGGCAAAGGCAGATTGATCGGCACGCTCACAACAATGCTCAGCTTGCTTGGCTTGGCGGTGGTTGCCGCGCTCATTGCTATGCGTGTGATGTAATCATTCAACTCAGCGCATAATCACTGACGAATTGGTTGGTTTTGCGCTCTTGACCAAAAGTGCTGACGGGGCCGTGACCGGGAATGAAGGTCACGTCCCCGCCCAGGGGCCATAATTTCTTGGTGATGGCGTCGATCAGATCCTGATGGTTCCCCATCGGGAAATCGGTCCGGCCGATTGATCCCTGAAATAGCACGTCACCAACGACCGCAAATTTGCTCGGCTCATGGT
>JBATLU010000153.1:0-4127 GCA_049289475.1 Pontixanthobacter sp.
AATGAAAGCAGCGGGTTTGGTGTCGCGCACGCTGTCGACGTCTTGCCGGTTGGCTGCGACAACCACGGTCATATCGTCACGCAAAGCCTTCGCGGCAGCGGTGAGGGCGAGGTTCTTTGCAGCGGTCGATGCGCCCATCAATTGCCGCGCGGCAATTTTTGCGCGCGCGCCCAGAGTTGCAATGCTGGTCACTGTGTCGATGCTATGCGCGTTCATTGCGGCCTTCTGTCATACTTATGTGGTGAAAAGCGCGTGTAGCACATAAGTCAGCATGCTTGTGGGCAATTCTGCTTTAGCCGCATCAAGCGGCCGTAAAGCAGTGTATCTGCGCCGGAATTCAGGAAACTCCGAGGTTTTTCAGCCGATCCGTGGGTCGAATGGTTTGCCTTGCACATCTTCGGGGGTGAGATTCGAATGGAGTGCGTCGGGATCAATGTCGCTCTGGGAGGACTCGGAATCGTTGATTTCTGGCTCCTCAGAATCTTCGAACTGGACTGGCTCATCGTCGATAAAGGACGAAGAATTTCTCTGAGCTGCAGCGGCATTTCTGGACGGGCCGGCATACGAAGTGCCGGCGGAATGACCAAGGGCTGCTTCACCTTTGCCCAGAATTTGCTGTATTTCGTCAGGGTTGCTGTCAGCAACTGCTTGGATCGGAGAATTCCCCTCGAACAGGAATACAACGACCAGCAAAATGGCGGCCAGCATCAGGAGTGCGTTTTTGGAGTTCATTGCGGCGACTCTCCCGAATTCTAGAGAGCTTCGAACTTGTTACAGCTATGGACAGGCGAGGGATCCGACCGTTGGTATATCTGTGACAGGTCACGCGCGCCGCGAACGTTGAAAGCCGCCGATGTCTTGATCTGTGTTAGATTGACAAATGACCTGGCGTATTCATTCCCGATAAGTGGCTGGTAATCGTAGAAAATTTCCACAAAAATCACCGCCTGACCCGTTGTGGCCTGCAGCTCTTGCCCTGCCAAGCCCATGCCTGCAAAGCCGGTGCCGGTTGCGCCCGTACCTTGTCCGCCATAGGCGCTAGCGACATTCTTTTTGCCCATGCAGCGCTGCCAATGGATCCACTGGCCGCCATCGGCATTGCGTTCCAGACTGCTGATAATCACGCGGCCATGTTCGAACAGATCGGTCTGCGCGCCGGACTGGATGTTCACACCGATGAACAGGTCCTCGATGTCGCCTTCGTAAATTTTCTGCGCCGAAAGAATATCCCGGTCACCAATCCGCGAGGCATTGTCGCCAATATGCATTGCCGCTTGGCTGACGCGCAGATTCATCACCGCGAGGTTGGACAATTCGAGACCGCCAACACCAAGCACCAGCAGTATCGGGAGCACATAGGCGAATTCGATCAGGGCAACGCCTGACCGGTCGCTGCGCAGGCCGCGCAAGCAAGAGCGCAATTGTGCCAGCTTCATACGAAAGCTCATGTGCAATGCCCCACTACCGGGTTGCGATTTGCCTGCTCGTCAAACGGCTGGTTGCGCAGAACCGTGCCAGCATCGATTGTAATCGTAGCCGGCAAATCGAGAAAGCGGTGCAGCGGAAATACCCGGTTAAATGTTGCTTTGCCGTTGTAGAGCACGGCATCGCGTGCACCGCCGGCACCGTCGCCGCCGCGGTCAGCATCCCAAGAACCGTTGCCGTTTACATCCTCGAACGGCTCATTGTTATCGCATTCGTCATTATGGTTGTTGTCGGTGAAGTCTTCTGGCTGACGAATATCGGCAAAATTCTGGTAATTTTTCCGGGTGAATGTGACGGTCGCACCGGGAATGATGTTCTGGACGGACTCCCGGACATCGGCATCCATCATCGAATAGGTGATAACCCCGGGCTCGAGTGTTGAGGAACGCCCTGCATCCTGCATTGCGCCTTGCAAGGTCGTTTGTGCGTAAGTCTGGAAGCCAAGGTCAAACAGACCCATCAGGATCAGAATCAATATCGGCGCAACAAAGGCAAATTCCACCAGTGTAGAACCGCTTTCGTCACGGAGCAGTGCTCTGACTTGAAGGCGCAATCGACCGGTCACTGAACCAACCGCAATTCGGCAATGCTGGTGGCAATCTGAGTGAATGCAGCAATCAGCTGCGCTGAACTTGATGCCTCAAACGCACGCGAATCGCCTGTGGCGCAATTGCGAGTGTGGGTCGTTTGCGACAGGCCGAATGTGATGGTCCAGATGGTAATATTTTTGTTCTTCAACTGGGCGCAGATCGCATCAAGCCGTGAATTGTGGATTGGCTCCAGGTCCTCGGTTCTCCAAGTTCCGTTGGCGGCAAAGCCCGCAAGCCTGCCATCCATATCGTAATTGCCGTAGCCGCCTGTATTTGCAGGGCCAGGCTCGGTCAGGCCGTCTGTCATAAAGATGATATGCCGCGAGATGGAATCACCGTTTGGCGCCTCGTCATTCTCGTCGCCGAAAATGCCATCGGGTGAAATCAAACGGCCACCCCACAACATGCCCATATCGTGCATCGTGTATCCGACGGCATCCATGCCGTTGATATAGGATTCAAAGGCACTGTTGCGTGAACTGCCGTTCAGCGGCCATTCCTGCAGTTTGGTTGCAGCAACCGGGCAACTATAGCCACGCGTCCCGATATTTGAAGTCGTGCGCCACTCCGCTGGGCCACCGCGATCATAGGTGATTTGCGGCCATTGCGGACGCCACTGCGTATCAAGATCAGCCGCATCGGGTATCAGGTCGATGTCGAGATCCAGCGCGCCGCTCGGAATTGGGTCAAAGTTGGTGGTAGCTACAGTGGTCCGCTCTTCGATACAGCCGTTCCACCGGCTGCTGACATTTGCGCCTTGTGTGCCCGTGGGTGTGCTGACGTTGTTGCCATATTTGAAAGACGATGTGTCGAACGGCATGGCCCGATAGGAATATCGGTCAAACACTTTGCGATAGGTATTGGGGCGGACATCGCTGGGGCCGGCTGTGCGATATTTTCTGACGCGGGCGATGCAGGCGGCTCTTTGGCTCCGGGACCAGGAGCTACCCCAATAGTTTCTTGACCAGTTTGTGTTGGATATTACCCACGTCACGCCGCTTACGGTGTAGTTACCATCGTAATTGTTGCAGGCATTTTGATCGCTGCTGCTCTGCCTATCCCAATGATAATAGGAATTGTTGCTGCTTCCGAGCTGCGATGAGTAGCGTGGAAGAAGCTCATTTTGATCGCTCATTACAATTTGATCGCCAACTGCAACGCCGTCATTGTTGCTCACATCAACAAACAGAGCTTCGCGCGATTGGTAAGTCCATGAATCGGATATGAAATCTGCGTTCTTATCCATCAGCAAATCGCCGACATTCACAGCGGCGTTGTAAGGCACCACGCCAATCCGTACGCGCGCATCTTCGGGCTTTACCCGCATCACCTCGTCGTAAAACGAGAATACGGCGGATTTAAGCGCAGCAATCCGCGAGTTACGCATGGAGCCTGAATTATCGAGCACCAGCATAACATCGATATTGGGCAAGTTGAGTTCGGCACTGCAATCGACCGCAACATCGATTTTATTGTATCCAAACACGGCCATCAATGTCGTTGGCACTTCGACCGTCGCGTTGCCGTCCATCCGGGTCGCTGTCGATGCAGACAACGTATATTCTGCGGATTCGGTGCCGTAGACACCTGTCTGGAAATTATTGTCGAAGAAATTGTCGGCCATTGTCACAATGTCCGACGGAATGTTGCCGTTGCTGATCGAATCTCCGGCCAGTTTTTTGCGGGCGGCGAGTGTCGCGGAATCGCAGGCCTGTTGAAGGCGCGATTTGGCGAGATACATTCTGCTTGCGTCGACCCCGCCCCCGATTACACCAATCAGCGGGATAACTGCAGCTGCGGCAATAGCCAGCGTATTGGCGCGAATATCCCGAACCAGCCGCCCGAGTAGGCCATTTTGCTTATGCGGATCGAACGACATATTGCCCACCTGAAGTTAGTAGTAGGCGTGAGCGATAGGCAATATTAGTGAACGCATTGTAAATGGCGGATGCGATTCACGGTTAATTTGATATAACCATCGGATCAGTGATTTAGGGTCAGGACCTATTAATCCCACAGTCGTGGCGCCCAAATGACGAAGATATCGGGCGG
>JBATLU010000154.1:0-4160 GCA_049289475.1 Pontixanthobacter sp.
TTCGGCAAACTCAAGGACTGGCGCCGCATCCACACACGCTACGATCGCTGCGCCCACGCCTTCATGTCCGCCATCTGCATAGCCGCAATCGTCATCTTCTGGATCAATCAATGAGTCCTGAGCCTAGAAAGTGACAATCACCGACACACTATCGCTATAGACACCGGCCGGGTTGAATGAACTCACATTGGGAATTCTGCCGTAGACATTGAACGTGCCTTGAGCAGCGCCATTAGCGTAGAAATTCACTCCAGAATTTCCCATGCCCCAAGGGCTGGTGCGCGAAGCATTGCGATAGAGATTGTAGCGAAGCAATGCGCCCGTTTCGCTTTTCATGCGGCGCTGCGTGCCAGATGCATTCTGACCATAGTCAATCTGAACCGAAAAATAGGTTAGCTCGGTGCATCGAAGCAAAATCGAAGCGGTTGCATCGGAGCTCGAATTCGTTCCGGGATTGGCGACCTGAAATTGCATCGGCGATGCGATCACATCGCAGCGGGACCGAACTTCTGCTGATACGCCGATATCGCTCGTCGCCGTGCCAGCAATGGCTGGAGCGCCAATTGCTGATCCCGCCAGCATGCCCATCACGCTCAAGAACTTACGAAAATCCAACGACGACCCCTGAATTGATGGGGCAGCACTTAGTCTTGCAGTCTATAAGATGTGGTTAAGAACGCTCTAATCAAAAGGACGCCGAAAAGCAGATCGCCACCCTCTGTTCTGCGTCAATCCCGGAAACCAGGGTCGATCCGGTCAAGTTTCCGCAGCAATGCCGGCCATGCAAGCGCATTCGCCAACATGCCAATGCCAGCTGACGGGGTCTGCGTCTTCACCTTCTCGGGCGTGCCTTGCGGCGGGTTGTTGAGGTTCGCCAGGCCTGCGGACAACATTTTGACCTGGGCATCGCAGGCCCGCTCGATGAAATAGAGCCGCAGAAAACATTCGCCAACGGTCTTACCGATTGCGAGCGTTCCGTGATTGCGCAGGATCATGGCATGCTTGTCGCCCATATCCTCGACCAGACGGTCGCGTTCCTCGAGATCGGTCGCGATACCTTCATATTCGTGATAGGCAATATCGCTGCGGGCAATCATGCCTGTTTGGGTATGCTCCAGCAGGCCGAATTCCATGGCGCTGACGGCTTGCCCGGCAGGCGTGTGGAGATGCATGACCGCATGCGCGTCTTCGCAATTCATATGCAGCGCCGAGTGGATCGTAAAACCAGCAGGATTTACCGGATGCGTAGTGGCGATAACCGGCTGACCTTCAACGTCGATCTTGACGAGGCTGGATGCGGTAATCTCTTCGAACATCATGTCGTAAGGGTTGATCAGGAAATGATGCTCCGGTCCCGGAACGCGGGCAGAGAGATGGGTGAAGATCAAATCATCCCAACCATAAAGCGCGACAAGCCGGTACGCCGCAGCGAGATCAACCCTGACGGCCCATTCCTCGGCGCTCACCTGCCCACGCACGTCAGCGTCAGACCCGATGCCATTATCGTTCATTACGGTTGCCATGGTGTTCTCTCCCAAATCTTTCTCAGACGCTAATTAGCACGATCTCAGACGCTAATTAGCACGATTTGCCGATTATCCCATACCCGGAAAATTGAAGCCCGGCGGCAAGCCCATGCCGGCCTGAATGTTCTTCATTTCCTCTTCGGAAACACGGTCGGCCTTGCCGCGCGCATCGTTGAATGCTGCGGTGACAAGGTCCTCGACCATCTGCTTCTCTTCCGGTTTCATCAGGCTGTCATCGATGCTCACTCCCAGCACTCTGCCTTTGGCCGAGCAGCGCACTTTGACCAGACCGCCACCAGCTTCGCCGGTCACTTCGATTGCGTCCAGTTTCGCCTGAACATCATTCATCTGGGTTTGGATTGTTTCGGCAGCTTTCTGCGCGGCCTGGATCATTTCTTCCATCGATTTCATTGTCAAATCCTTGGTAATTATCTGCTGAAAGCCTGGTTGCCCCGAGCTGAATTTGCTTCTTCTTCGAGCATCTCCGCTTGGGGAAATGCCGCCATTGTTGCCGCGACCAGCGGATGATTTTTCAATTCTTCCAGCGCATCACGCTGCGCCGCCTCATCCCGCTCCACCAAAGACGGCTCGCCGCCGCTATCGTGTTCCTCGACAGTCCAGCGCGTTCCGGTGGTGCCCATCAAGGCATCGCGCAATTGCGCGGAGACATCGTCCTTGAACTGGTTCGCTCTGGAAAAATGCAGCACGCCCGCCTCCAGTGAAATCGGGCGGATTTGCAGCCGCATGATGCTCGCCGCCAGATGGTTGCCATTTCTTTCGACGGTTTCAACCAGTTGCAGCCAATCGAGATTGGTCGAGCCAGCCGATGCGGCGCCGCCGCCCTCTGTGCTTGCTTCGGACGTTTGCGCAGCGCCCGTGCCCGACGCCGCGAGATGTTCGAGCTTTTTGGCCAGCTTGCCGGGGTCTGGCAAATCGGCTGCATGCAGCGCGCGAAGCAGCGCCATTTGCGCAGAGACCAGTGGATCGGGCGCTTGACGCACTTCGTCATAGCCTTTGAGCAGCAATTGCCACAGCCGGTGGAGTTGGCCGGGGGAAAGGCGCGCCGCCCAATCCTTCAGAGCATCGCGTTCCTCCGCTGTCGGCGCATCGGGTTCACCGCCGCCGACTTGTGCGAGCGTTATCTTGTGCACCAGATCCATCAGACCGCGCATCAGCGCAAGCGGTTCGACGCCCAGCGCATATTGATCGGCCATCGCCGAGAGCAGCCCCTTGGCGTCACCCGAAAGCAGCAAGCCCAGCATCCGGCGCTGTGCGGTTTTGTCGGCCAGTCCGAGCATATCGCGCACGCGCTCAGCCGTAACGGTGCCTTCACCGCCAAGATCGGCATGGGCGATAGCCTGGTCGAGAATCGACAATCCGTCTCGAACCGAACCTTCCGCCGCCATCGCAATCATATGCAGCGCCTCGGCCTCTGCCTCAACCTTTTCAAGCGCGCAAATCTTGGCAAAATGCGTTTCGAGCAAGTCCGTTGTGATCCGCCGCAGATCAAACCGCTGCGTCCGGCTGAGCACGGTAACCGGCAGCTTGTCGACTTCGGTGGTCGCAAACAGGAATTTTACATGCGCAGGCGGTTCCTCAAGTGTCTTGAGCAAAGCATTGAAAGCATTGCGCGACAGCATGTGAACTTCGTCGATGATGTAGATTTTGTAGCGCGCCGACACAGCGGCATAGCGCACCGCCTCGATAATCTCGCGCACATCGTCAACGCCGGTATGGCTGGCGGCATCCATCTCGATCACATCCATGTGGCGGCCTTCGGCAATCGCGACACAGGGTTCGCATTGCCCGCACGGATCGATGGTCGGCCCGCCCTGCCCGTCTGGCCCCACACAATTGAGTGCCTTAGCAATCAGCCGCGCGGTCGATGTCTTGCCCACCCCGCGCACACCGGTCATCAGGAAGGCATGCGCCAACCGGTCTCGCCGGATCGCATTGGCGAGGGTTTGCACCATGGGTTCCTGCCCGATCAGCTCGCTGAATGTCTGCGGGCGGTATTTGCGGGCGAGCACGCGGTAAGGTTGATTGGTTGGAGAAGGCACTTTTGCCGTTTCTACTGAAATTTGTGGCTGCGATGCAGGTTCCCCCGCAGCATCACCAAACATTGAATTCTGCCCCGCAGCTTCCAACTCGGCAGCAGAAGGCCCGGCCTCCTGCGGATCGGTTTCCCATGGCGGTGTATCGCTATTGTCTGGTGAATCACCCATGTACCACTGGTAAGCGCTGATGCGCAGAAAGTCATCGCCGAAGGTGAAGGAATGTTGTTATGAAAAAGGAGCCGGGCGACCCGCCGCTAATCGTTGTGGCTGCTTCCTTCCGGACCTGACCAAGTTGGCGAACGCAAACGTCCACCCGACTCCCGGGCGGGCATATGGCGAAGGCACTGCGCGGAATCAAGCCGGAACTCAAAATCCGCGCAATCATGCGCACCCCCATTCATGGTCTGTGCAGCGATCTGTCCATAGATGTAATTTGTGAAATTGCCGGGCAATGGTATTGGAGTCGGCAATCGTTCATGGGGGCAATATGACTCGTTCATTCAAAAATCTCGCATCCACTTTTGCAGCACTGGCACTGTTAATCCCGCAATCGGTCTTGGCGCAGGAAGAATATGCC
>JBATLU010000155.1:0-11141 GCA_049289475.1 Pontixanthobacter sp.
GCGGCGATCATCGTATCGAGCGAAGATGAAAACGAGGCAAAGGAAGCCGCACGCGCTATCGGCGGCACCCGTCCCGAATTGCCCGATGTGATGATCCTCGGCCCCGCCCCCGCGCCGCTCTCCTTATTGCGCGGCCGCTATCGTTACCGCCTGCTGATCAACGCCCGCCGCAGCGCGCAATTGCAGGATGTTATCCGCCAATGGCTCAGCACACTCGACTTCCCTCGCGGAGTGCGGGTAAGCGTCGATATTGATCCCTATAGTTTTGTTTGAGGAGCCCCAACTATGCTAACCGTCCATCATCTGCGCATTTCGCAATCCGAACGTATTGTCTGGCTGTGCGAGGAACTGGGGATCGACTATGATCTAAAGCTCTACAACCGCGATCCCGAGACCCGGCTGGCACCGCCCGAACTGAAGGCGCTGCACCCGATGGAGATCGCACCACTGATCGAGGATGGCGATGTATTGCTTGGTGAGAGCGGCGCTATCGTTGAATATATTGTCAGCAAATATGCGCCTAACACACCGCTGGTTCCCGGACCCGGTCATCCCGATTTTGCCGATCACCTCTATTGGTTCCATTTCGCCAATGCGACCTTCATGACCAATGGCATGATGCAGATTGCGGTCGGCGCGGTTGGTGCGGAAATGCCGCCTTCACTGGGCAAGCGGGTAACAAATGCCTGGGCTCAGGTCGAAAGGCGATTGGGCGAAGCGGACTATTTTGGCGGGTCACAATTGACCACGGCAGACATCATGATGGTGTTCCAGCTAACCACCAGCCGCGCGTTCAACAATATGACCATCGACCATTTGCCCAATCTGCAAGCCTATCTGAAACGCATCGGAGCGCGCGACGCCTATCAGCGCGCAATGGCCAAGGCTGAACCGGGATTCCCGCCAAAACTCGATTGACCGGCACACAATCACGGTTCGTGCATTGACTGGCTATGCCCGACACCAAACCAGTCCTCGTCCCGATTTTGGGCGACCAGCTAACCCGCACGCTTGCCTCGCTCAGGGGCAAATCCAAGGATGATACCATCATCCTGATGATGGAACTGTGGGACGAGGCGACCTACGTCAAACATCACAAGCAGAAAATCGCGCTGATATTCTCGGCCATGCGCCATTTCGCCGCCGAACTGCGTGAAGCGGGCTGGACGGTCGATTATGGCAAGCTGACCGATAGCGACAATTCGGGCAGCTTCACCGGAGAAGTGGCACGCGCAATCGAGCGGCACAATCCGCGTGCTATCAGCATTGTCGAAGCATGCGAGTGGCGCGTCCAGCAAGCGATCGAGGAATGGCCGGACAAAGTCACCTGCGAGATCGAAATATTGCCTGATGACCGGTTCATCAGTTCTATCGCCGATTTCCGCGCTTGGGCCGAGGGACGCAAGGCTCTCAGGATGGAAAATTTCTATCAGGAGATGCGCAAGAAGACCGGGTTGCTGATGGACGACAAGGGCAAACCCGAAGGCGGCCAGTGGAATTACGACCACGACAACCGAGAGCCGCCAAAGAAGGGAATGACCGCTCCCGCACGTCCCAAACCGGAACCGGATGATATAACCCGCGAAGTGCTTGATCTGGTCGCGGATCAATTTGCCGGTCATTTCGGCGATCTCGAGCCATTTCATTGGCCGGTTACGCGCAAAGAGGCAGAGGAAGCCGCCGACGCATTCTTTGCCGAACGGCTATCCCAATTCGGAACCTATCAGGATGCGATGGTGCACGGTGAGGATGATTTGTTCCATTCGATGCTCAGCGGTTCGATCAATCTCGGGCTGCTTGATCCGCTGGAACTGTGCCAGCGAGCGGAGAAGGAGCACCAAGACGGCAATGCCCCGCTCAACGCGGTCGAGGGTTTCATCCGCCAGATCATCGGCTGGCGCGAATATGTGCGCGGGTTCTATTGGTATCAGATGCCCGATCTGGAAAGCGCCAATGCGCTGGGTGCCCAGCGCGGACTGCCAGAATTCTACTGGACCGGCGAGACTGATATGCGCTGTATGGCCGATTGCATCCGTTCCACCAAAGAAAACGCCCATGCGCATCACATCCAGCGGCTGATGGTGCTTGGTAATTTTGCGCTGCTCGCCGGTGTCACTCCGCGCGAGGTGCAGGACTGGTATCTCGCGGTTTATGCAGATGCCTATGAATGGGTCGAATTGCCCAATGTCGCTGCGATGGTACTCTATGCCGATGGCGGCAAACTGGCGAGCAAACCCTATGCAGCCAGCGGCAATTACATCAACAAAATGTCCGATTATTGCAAAGGCTGCGCATATTCGGTGTCAAAGAAAACCGGAGAGGGATCATGCCCTTTCAACTCACTCTATTGGCACTTTATGGACCGCCACCGCGACCGGCTCGAATCCAACCACCGGATCGGGCGCATCTATGCCAATTGGGACCGGATGGACGATGCCAAACGTCAGGATTACCTCGATACCGCTGAGCAATTTTTAGACAGGTTGACACCCGCCAGAAAAGGCTGGGCACGGGACTGAGCAGCCTATGCTTTGGCGTCACGCTCCATACGCTTCCGCGTCCATCTTGGTTGGATCACGTGACCTCGCCGCACAGCCTCGCGCAGCAACCACAGGCCTGCTGATGTGGCGATAATCAAAGCGATAATCGACGCTTCCAAACCGAATGCTCCGCCTGACAAGAGCTCTGACCCGTTAACTTGCGAGTCAACCAAACCATCGACTTGATTACCCGATACGGGAACATCCCACACATAGCCTTGCACGACATTCCAGCCCGCATGAAGGCCAATCGCGAGCCACAGATTGCGCGTGTACATATAGGCTGCACCCAGCAAGATGCCCGCCTCAATCGAAATCGCGACGGAGGAAAATACCGTGGCATTCGGGTTGCCAAGATGGAGGAATCCGAACACGAGAGCCGAAATCGCCAGTGCTGCCCAACTGCCCGCAAGTTCTTCGATAAACCGGAAGATAATGCCCCGGGAAATCACCTCTTCGACGAAGCCGGCGAACAGCCCGGCTTGCAGCCATATCAGCCCTGCGCTTTCGGACGTACCCCAACCGGCAATCTTATAAACACCAAGGACGAAGGCGACCCCGACGCATAGAGACATCAGCCAACCGCCGCCCAAAAAACCATAGACGAGGTCTTTGGCAGCGCCCGCCAATGGCAAATCATCGCGTGGGAGCTCACCCAAATGGCGAAGCAATAGCTTCGACAATGCAAAGATCGCGAGCACCGAAACCACAGCGCCAACGGCCATCCATGAATTTTCGCCATAGGGCCAATTGTCGATTTTCGACAGCCCGAAACCAACACCGACAATCGTCCCTATCGCCGCCGCGAGCGCAATCACCAGCGATACGAGCGGAAAAGCGACCACTTTGCGCCATAGTGGCAATTCGGCGGATTGGATTGAAACATCGGACATAGGGCTACCTCTTGGTTTCGCCGGAGGAACCCGAAATCCGGTATCAAGTCAATCCGACGTGCGCAGCTGTTTCAAAATGCGGCGGGTTTTCGCCCAATTGCTATCATCCTAATTGCCATCATAGCGCGGCGCGGTCCCTGCCAGCGCCAGCCGCGCTTCTTCAGCCAGCCAATTCATCGCGGCAGCCCAGGGGCGGTGACCATGGCTGATCCGTGCCGCCCCAAGCTCGGCCAACTCGGAAGCCGAGGCAAAGCCGCCTGCTGCTGCCGGAGTCCAAATGATATTGACCGGTATTGGCGCCTGCTCGCAGATCGCCGCAATGCTTCCACGGTGGGTGGTGAACGGCACAAACAGGCACCCAGCCCCTGCATCGGCATAGGCGCTGGCGCGTTCCAACACCTCAGCCACCAACGCGGGCCCATGTTGTTCAGCCGGCTTTCCGCGAAATGCATCGCAGCGCGCATTGACGAAGATACCCGTATCGGCGGCCGCTCTGATCCGCAGGGTCTGCTCGGCCAGCGGCGTCAATGCATCCACGCCCGGCATCCGGTCCTCAAGATTGATACCGGCGGCACCGCCTTCCACAGCAAGCGCGACCGATTTTCCGACATCTTCAGCCGTCCCGCCATAGCCCGATTCCATATCGATCGAGACCGGCACATCGGTGACCCGCAAAATGTTGGTTAGATTGGCCAATGCGGCATCGAGCGGCACGGTTTCACCGTCCTTATAACCAAGCGCTTCTGCGACCCCGTAGCTGCCGGTGGCAACGGCCTTGGCGCCCGCATCCACCACTGCTTTCGCACTGCCCGCATCCCAGATGTTGAACAATATCAGCGGATCGCCCGGCACATGGAGCTGTCTAAACTGGTCAATTATGTTGGTCATTTCGCTTCCTTTTCGAGCAGCGCCCGTTTGATGTCCAAGCCATAGGCATAGCCGCCCATTGTTCCGTCCGAACGCACCACACGGTGGCACGGGATCAGCACCGCGACATTATTGGCGCCATTGGCGCTGCCCGCTGCCCGGACGGCTTTGGGCTTGCCGACCGCCGCCGCGATTTCGGCATAGGACCGCGTTTCCCCCAGCGGTATCTGCCGCAACTGCTGCCACACGGCTTCCTGGAATGCTGTCCCTTGCACGTCGAGCGGAATATCCAGCCCCAATCCGGGCTGTTCAACCGCATCGACAACCCGCTGCAGCAAAGCGCCGAATTCCGCGCCGCCTTGTTCTAGCGCGGCCTTGGGAAAGCGGTCTCGTAGTTCGGTTTCACCTTCGTTGAATGACAGGCGGCACACGCCCTTATCGGTTGCCGCGACCAGCATTGCGCCCAAGCTGGTTTCGACCACTGCCCAGCGGATGGTAACCCCGTCCCCGCCCTTGGTCCAAGCCGATGGAGTCATTGCCATGCGTTCTTTTCTGTCATCGTAAAACCGTGAGGGCGCAGAATAGCCTGCCTCGTAAATCGCTTCGGTCACACTGCGGCCTTCGCTCAGTGCATCGCTCGCGCGTTCGCGCCTCAGCGCGCGCTGGTATGCCGATGGCGAAAGCCCGACCGCGCGTTTGAACACGCGCTGGAAATGCGCTGGCGAATAGGCAGTCAACGTGGCAAGTTTTTCCAGCGAAACAACTTCGTCGCTGCGCTGGAGCAATCCCAAAGCATCTTTCACCGCACCTTCATCGCGCGATTGCTGGTCAGGGGCGCAGCGTTTGCAGGCACGCAAACCGGCGCGCTCGGCATCGTCGCAATTGGCATAGAACCGCACGTTCTCCCTCTTCGGCGCACGCGCCGGACAGCTAGGACGGCAATAGATACCGGTTGAATGGACACCGGTTACAAATACCCCGTCGAACCTTCGGTCCTTTGCCATTGCGATCTGCCAGCGTTGGTCATCATCGAGCTGTGTCTGGTCCATAATATCAGCCTATGCGAATTGTTGCGTCCCGCAAATAGCTAGGCGCAATTTATGGCAGTCACATCCCGAAGCTTGCGGTCAATGTAATCAAGCGCCTAAACAACTGGGCAATGACCAGAATTATTGCTTCACTGCTCGCCCTGATCGCTCTGCTTCTGCCTATGCAGACGAGCGCGGACCCTGCTGATGTCAACGCGGCGGCGCGCGGCGTTGTGCGGGTTGTCATCATCGGAACCGATGGCGAAGAGGTCTTTCCTGTCAGCCATGGCAGCGGTTTTGCCGTGTCCTCGACGCGGATTGTGACCAACGCCCATGTCGTGCGAGAGGCCATGATGGATGACACGCTGCGGATCGGGATTGTCCCGTCGGAAGGCAATGATTCCGCCTTTGCCAAAATAATTGCAGTCAATCCGAAGAACGATCTTGCGCTGGTCGAGATTATCGGTGGTTTGCACCTGTCCGCGCTGACGATTTCGGGAGATACTGCCAGCGATAGCGCGGAAGTATCGGCGGTCGGCTATCCGATGAATGTCGACCGGGCGCAGGGCCTTGATCTCAATGATATTTTCAAATCGCAACCGCCGGTCAAGAGCCGCGGCTTTCTGTCGGGCGCACGGCCAAGCCGCCAGTTCGACTCGATACTTCACACAGCGCCGATTGCACGCGGCAATTCGGGCGGTCCGCTGCTCGATTCCTGCGGCAGGGTGCTTGGTGTCAACAGCTTCGGGGCCGATTCGGGCAATTCGGATGCCGAGTTTTTCTTTGCCGTCTCGACCAAGGAATTGCTCCCATTCCTGAAGGCTAACGGCGTTGCGGCGCGCGTCAATGCATTGCCGTGCCGCAGTCTCGCCGATCTGGATGATGCAGAACGCGACCGGATCGAGCGTGAACAATCCGCCGCGCGTGTCGATCTGGCTGCCCGCGCAGAGGAACGCCGCGTAAAGCGCAGCAGAGTGCAACTTGAAGCGGAAGTGGCCGTGCAGGAAGACCGCGAAAATGCCATGGCGCTTGCGTTCCTTCTTGTCCTGCTCGGCAGCGGCAGCGGGATAGTCGCATGGCAGGCAATGCAAGCCCGCAGCGCTGGCAAACTGGCAGAGGATTGGGACGCTGGCCAGGATAGCAAATTCGAGCGCAGATTGATGCTAGCGGGCACAATCTCCGCCTTGTCGTTAATCGCCGCGCTGGCATTGTGGTTCACCCGCCCCGGACTGGATGCGATCGATCGCCGGGTAAATGCCGCAATGGACGACAGCGAGGGTACTACCGGCGATAGCGACGATGGCCGCACCGATATGGCCGTTGGCGCAACCGGCAAGGGCGCGCTGGTGTGCAGCTTGCAAGCCGAGCGCAGCCGGGTAACTGTATCACCTGTTACCGAAGTCCAATTGGACTGGAGCGCAGACGGCTGCGTCAATTCGCGCACCCAATATGGCTTCGCAGGCGGCAATTGGTCGCGGGTCTTTGTGCCCAATCAGGAAGACGCCGTGTCAATCAATCTCTATGACCCCGGCAGCAACACATTCCGCACCGACCGCTATCTGCTCAGCCGCAATGCGATGGTAAGCGCCCGCTCGGCGCGCAGCAAATACACCCCGCCCAAATGCGGCACAGACGGTGCCGCGGCAAAACTGGGCGACATGCAAGGCGCGGTGACATCGCTGCTGCCCGAAGCTCCCAACGAGCGGCTGGTTTACAAGTGTGAGGCGAAAGGCGGCTAAGCCGCCAGCGCATCGCCGCTTAATGTAATGCGGTGCATTTCGCGGGCGTGGCCGTGATAATCATTCATCGCATTGTGCCACGTCACGCGGTTGTCCCAAATCGCAATCGTTCCCGGTTGCCATTTGACCACACATTCATTCTCTGCAGTCAGCGCAGCATCATAAAGCCGGTTTAGCAGCGGCATGCTTTCATCGCGGGTCCGCCCGACAATGTTGATGGTGAAGGCGCTGTTGACATAGAGCAGTTTGCGCCCAGTGTGTGGATGGCGGATTACAATGGGATGGACCGCGCCCGTCTTGAGATCATGGCCGCGCAAATCGGATGCCATATCGGTCTGCGAATAGAGACCGTCTGCCTTATAAACATGATCGGCGGTGTGGAACGCCTCTAGCCCCTCGATCTCGTCCTTCAAATCCTGCGGCAGCGAATCATAGGCGGCGCCCATATGTTTGAAATGTGTATCCCCGCCGCTGGGTGGTAAGGTCCGCGCAACCAGAATCGACCCCATCGCCGGGATCTGATCATAGGAATGATCGGTATGCCACGCGCCGCCAATATTGGTCTGCTGCTCAGGCGCTTTGCGGACAATCGCAATTTCAGGGTATTTTTCCTGCAACGGGAAATAATTGTTGATGTCGATGCCGCCCCACCGCTTCGCCAACGCGATATGATCTTCGGGAGAAAAGCTTTGATCGCGAAACACTCCGACCCCAGCCGCATAAATCGCCTGCTTGATCGCAGCCAGCGTTTCTCCAGCGGCATTCGCTAACTGAACGCCGTGAATTTCAACACCGCAATTGGGCGACATAGGGGTGGTTTGCATAGCTCTCTCCTGCTGCGGCATCGATGTCCGCTTGCAAGCTCTATGGAAGACTTTTCCAATTGCCTCAAGACTCGGGTTGCATCGCAGCATAGTGGATGATAGGGGCGCGCCAGCCGAGCAGGAGGTGCGTTTTTCGCGCCTTCTTTATGTCTGGGCTGATGCAACTTTACCTTCCGGACCCAAGAGGACCAAAACGCGTGGAAATTTCCGCCGGTATTCAGGCTAGCCTAGCAGGCCGTTATGCGTCTGCTTTGTTCGATCTTGCCGCAGAGGCAGGAACGGTGAGCGCAGTCGAGTCCGATCTCGAGACGCTGCAAAATGCTCTTGGCGAATCGGACGCATTGCAAAATCTGATTTCCAATCCGCAAGTCAGCCGCGATCAGGCCGCTGGCGCGATTGCCGCTGTGGGCAAGAAGCTGAAGGTCTCCGGCCTGACGCAGAATTTCCTTGGCGTACTTGCCGGAAACCGCCGTCTTGGCGATCTGCCCGGCATGATCCGCGCCTTTGCCACCATCGCAGCCGCGCAGCGCGGCGAAGTGACCGCCACCGTCACCAGCGCCCACGTATTGTCGGACAGCCAGCTTTCAACATTGAAAGACAAGCTGACCGCACGCGAAGGCCGCACCGTTAAAATTTCAGCCGATGTCGACCCGGATCTTCTGGGCGGCCTCGTCGTTACCATCGGATCGAAGCGTATTGACGGTTCGATCCGCACCCGTCTCAACTCACTCGCCCAGGCCATGAAAGGCTAATTTGATCATGGAAATCCGCGCAGCAGAAATCAGCAAGGTCATTAAGGACCAAATCGCCAACTTCGGTACAGAAGCCGAAGTCAGCGAAGTCGGCTCCGTCCTTTCGGTCGGTGACGGTATCGCCCGTATCCACGGCCTCGACAATGTTCAGGCCGGTGAAATGGTCGAATTCTCCAACGGCGTTCAGGGCATGGCCCTCAACCTCGAAGCCGACAATGTTGGTGTGGTGATCTTCGGTTCGGACGCCGCCATTAAAGAAGGCGACGTGGTCAAGCGGACCGGCACGATTGTGGACGTTCCCGTTGGCAAGGAATTGCTCGGCCGCGTGGTTGACGCTCTGGGCAATCCGATTGACGGTAAGGGCCCGATCAACGCCACGCAGCGCAGCCGCGTTGAAGTCAAGGCGCCCGGCATCATTCCGCGTAAATCGGTTGATGAGCCCGTGCAGTCCGGCCTCAAAGCCATCGACGCACTCGTTCCGGTTGGCCGCGGCCAACGCGAATTGATCATTGGTGACCGTCAGACCGGTAAGACCGCTGTCGCGATCGACACTTTCATCAACCAGAAAGACGCGCACGCAGGCGACGACGAGAAGCAGAAACTTTACTGCATCTATGTCGCTGTCGGGCAGAAGCGTTCGACCGTTGCACAGATCGTGAAGTCGCTCGAAGAAAACGGCGCTATGGAATATTCGATCGTCGTTGCTGCAACCGCGTCCGAACCGGCCCCGCTTCAGTTCCTCGCGCCCTACACCGGCTGCGCGATGGGTGAATTCTTCCGCGACAACGGCATGCATGCCGTGATCGTGTATGACGATCTTTCCAAGCAAGCTGTTGCTTACCGTCAAATGTCGCTGCTGCTTCGTCGTCCTCCTGGTCGTGAAGCCTATCCGGGCGATGTTTTCTATCTCCACTCTCGCTTGCTCGAACGTGCGGCGAAGATGAATGACGACAATGGCGGCGGTTCGCTGACTGCATTGCCAATCATCGAAACGCAGGCAGGCGACGTGTCGGCTTACATTCCGACCAACGTGATTTCGATCACCGACGGCCAGATCTTCCTCGAAACCGAGCTGTTTTATCAGGGTATCCGCCCCGCGATTAACGTGGGTCTGTCGGTTAGCCGTGTTGGCGGTGCTGCCCAGACTAAGGCGATGAAGAAGGTTTCGGGCTCAATTAAGCTGGAACTGGCACAATACCGCGAAATGGCTGCCTTTGCGCAGTTCGGTTCGGACCTCGACGCCTCGACACAGAAGCTGCTTAACCGCGGCGCACGCCTGACCGAGCTGCTCAAGCAAGGCCAGTTCTCGCCTATGCCGTTTGAAGAGCAGACCGTTTCGATCTTCGCAGGCACCAATGGCTATCTCGATGCGATCCCGGTTGACCGCGTAAACGAATATGAAGCGGCTATGCTCAGCTTCATGCGCAGCGAACACGCCGATGTTCTGGCGGGCATCCGCACGAGCACCAAGTTCGAAGACGACACCAAAGCTGCAACCGTGAAAGCGCTCGACGCTTTCGCCAAGCAGTTCGCTTAAGCCCTGAGAGACAAATAGGGAGCCGACATGGCCTCGCTTAAAGAACTCAAGGATCGGATCGGGTCGGTTAAATCGACCCAGAAGATCACCAAGGCCAAGCAAATGGTCGCCGCTGCCAAGCTCCGCAGAGCGCAGGCTGCTGCCGAAGAAGCGCGTCCTTATGCCGAACGTCTGGCTGCAGTGATGGCCGCCCTCGCTTCCAAAGTATCGGGTGACGATGCGCCGAAGTTGCTCGCCGGTACCGGATCGGACAAGCGCCATCTGCTGGTGGTGGTGAACACCGACAAGGGTTTGTGCGGCGGTCTCAACTCGAACATCGTTCGCGCTGCGACAGCCAAAGCCCGCGAATTGGAAGCGGCTGGCAAAAAGGTCACTTTCTACCTCGTGGGTAAGAAAGGCCGCGCGCCAATCAAGCGCAATTACGAAAGTCAGATCGACAAGCATTTTGACACCAGCACGGTGCGCTATCCCGGTTTCGAAGAGGCCGAAGCGATTGCCGCCGATCTGGTCGCAAAATACGAAGCGGGTGATTTCGATATCGCGCACCTCGTCTATCCGACCTTCCAGTCGGCATTGGTGCAGAACCCGACAATCGACCAGATCGTGCCCGTCCCTGCCCCCGAAAGTGCTGTGGAAACCGGCGCAGTGGTTGAATATGAACCGGGCGAAGAGGAAATCCTCGAAGAATTGTTGCCGCGTTATGTGAAGACGCAAATCTTCGGTGCGTTGCTGGAAATTATGGCGTCTGAACAAGGTGCTTCAATGACTGCAATGGACAACGCCACGCGCAATGCAGGCGATCTGATTAACAAGCTCACCATCCAGTATAACCGCAGCCGTCAGGCCGCGATTACCACTGAACTGATCGAAATTATTGCCGGCGCGGAAGCGCTGTAAGTATCGAAGGCTAAGGAAGAAACCATGGCTACCGCCCCAGTACTCAACCAATCCACCAATGGCT
>JBATLU010000156.1:0-2136 GCA_049289475.1 Pontixanthobacter sp.
GGGCGAAATCCCGCAGGATCGGCAATACCTGATCGCCCATGTGCTGAATGCTGCCCGGATTGAGGCGCTTGGCCGTGGACAGCGGGGTATGGTAGGCCATCTGGTGCCCGACAAAGGCAAAATTCATGCCGACGTAGTGGCGTTCCAGCGCTGCGGTGAGGTCGGTATCGTTGGGCATGCGCTTGTAGATCGTCACCATCAGCGAATCCGATGCCGGTTCGCTGATGGTGCGCCTATAGGCCTCGATCAGCGCGCGATTGTTGGTGCTGGTCTGAAACATCAAGGCCCTGCCGCTGTCGCCGCGCGCTTCGAGATTGACGACAGGGCCCACGCGCTTACGCAAAGGATCGCTTTGGAAAAACGCGTTTGCTCCCAGGAGCCCTGCCTCCTCGCCGTCGGTGATAAGGAAGATGACCGATCGGCGCAGTGTGCCACCGGCCTTGAGCGCGCGCGCGACTTCAAGCGCAACCGAAACGCCGGCCGTGTCATCGCCCGCACCTGGCGAGAGCGGCGCGGTATCGTAATGCGCCATCAACACAACAGCGGGGAGTGCCGGGTCGCTGCCCTTCAGTTCGCCGATGATGTTGCGCACGCGTCCGCCGATCGCGAGATCGGCCGAAGTGCGGCGTGTCACGACGACAGTCTGATCACGCATTTCGGGAGCAAGGCCGAGCGCCGTCATCCGCGCGATCAGATATTGCCGTGTTACCTTGATTTCTTGCGAGCCGATTGGATGGGGGGCGATGGCGATGGCACCGACATCGTCCATAGCCCTTGCTGCGGAAAACTCGGTGGCGGGCGCCGTTTCGGGGGTGGGTGTGGGCAGGCGGTTGGCGAACCAGCCAAGGAAGATCGCAGCCGCGATGACGAGCAGCGCCAGTGACCAGCGGAGCATTTGCGCAGACGGGCGGGGGCTTCCGGTATCATCAAGATCGGGCTGAATCACTGTGTTGCTCCGGGGTTCGCGGCGAGATTGACCGATCAGGCAGCGCCGCCGCATCGTCACACTACAGCAGTCATTTTCAGAATTTTCAGATTTGTCAAATTATTGCCTGTTCAGGCTTCATATGTATCTTCGTCGTGGCAGGTGCCGTGAGCGGACCGGCAAACGTGCATGCCCTGCTGCTTTTTCTTGATGCGAAGCGTGTTGATGCAAATATGTGCTAAATGAGAAAATCGATTGAAAGGACCATTATGCCGTCGATTCGGGAGAATGGCGCGGCAACCGCCGATCGCCGGGGTGCGGGAGAGCATAATCCCGGCCTTTTCCTTCGCGAGTTCCGGACCGAAAAGGGTTGGACGCTTGTAGAGGTGAGCGAGCGGACGGGAATCCCGGTTTCGACCCTTTCAAAGGTCGAAACGGGCAAGATGTCGCTGAACTATGAAAAGCTCGTGCGGCTGAGCAACGGCTTGGATATCGATATCGCCCGTTTGTTCGCCGCGCCGTCATCGCAGTCGGGGACCGCGCAGCAGGTGACGACAGGGCGCCGGAGTATCACTCCGGCGAATGAGGGCACTTCGATCCAGACGTCTACCTATAACTACACCTACCCTTCGGCAAACCTGCTGAAAAAGGCGCTTAACCCGATGATTATCGAGGTGAAGGTGCGGTCGATAGACGACTTTGGCGAGTTGATGCGCCATCCCGGTGAGGAATATGTACTGGTGCTTGAGGGACAGTGCGAATTCCACACCGACCTGTATGCGCCTTCGCTGCTGAATACGGGAGATTCGGCCTATTTCGACGCATCGATGGGGCATGGGTATATCGCAGTGGGTGACGGGCCCTGTCGTATTCTCTCGGTGTGCTCGGGTGATGATGCCGATCTGAAGTCTTCGTTGAACCCGATCGCAGGTTGATTTTCCGTCTTACCGATTGATTTTCCGGGGTGTCCCGGACCCGCCTGCGCGTCTGATGATCGCCTGCATGCCTCACCTTGGCCATTGACAAACCCCGCTCGGGGTGGCTTGTCCTGAATTGAAAAATATTTCAATTTAGAAAATCGCGAATATGTCCTGCTGGAAGGACCGCGATACCGGACAAGCGGGGGAGCGAGATGCGGCTTATCGGATCGGTCAAGACGGTGGGCGCCGTGGCGCTGGCGGCACTTGCGGCTCTGGCGGGGGTTGCCGCAT
>JBATLU010000157.1:0-16497 GCA_049289475.1 Pontixanthobacter sp.
GGATGTGGGCATCGTCAGGCCTGGCGATCCCGCATCCGCAATTCTGCCACCGGAAGTTCGTTTTGGGTCCAGCGAGCACCATTGCCCCCGATTGGCGCGATCCGGTGACGGCTTTATCGCTAAAACAGCTCAATGCCCGCTTGACCAAGCCGCGCCCCGTCCCTAGGTGACGCCTCCGGTGGTTAGGGCCCTTAGCTCAGTCGGTAGAGCAACTGACTTTTAATCAGTAGGTCGCTGGTTCGAACCCAGCAGGGCTCACCACCTTTTTCCCCAATTTCAGACTGCCAAATTTCGCGCCGCTTCGGTTGTCACTTTGGCTTATTCCGCGTCTAGCGGTGCCAACGGGTTTCCCCGTTTGAGAAGTCCCAGCTTCGCCACAGCTTGCGCGGCTTGCCAAAAGCTGCAAACGGCAAAGGCCAATTCGACGAACGGGAGCGGGCATGAGCCGGAATGCGGGCAGCATCTCTATCGCGCAGATTGCGGCGCAGGATCCGGCGCGGGCGCTGCCGCTGCTCGAAGCTGCGATAGCGCGCAATGATGGCGATCCTGGTGCATACCGGCTGCTTGGTAAAGTGCTGCGTTCGCTGGGCCGCGATGCAGAGGCGGAGCGCGCGGAGACTTCGGCAATTCATGCGAGCACGCGCGACCCTGCTCTCATTGCTATCGCGCAAGCCTTGCTGGCGAGTGATTTGGCCGGCGCAGAAGCGCTGCTGCGTGAGCGGCTGAGCCAAATTCCCACCGATGTGGCGGCAATCCGTATGATGGCGGAACTCGCGGCCCGGCTGGGGCGGCTGCGCGATGCCGAGGCTCTGTTGAAACGCGCTCTGGAACTTGCGCCCGGTTTTACCGCAGCGAGGGCCAATCTGGCGACGGTTCTGTATAAGCAAAGCCGCTATCCCGAAGCATCGGAGGTGCTCGACGAGGTTCTGGCGCGCGATCCGCATAATCCGGGCAACCGCAATCTGATGGCCGCCACGCTGGGCCGCATTGGCGAATATGACGAAGCGCTCAAAATCTATGGCGAATTGGTCGGCATCTTCCCCGACCATGCCAAGCTGTGGATGAGCTACGGCCATATGCTCAAGACTGTCGGGCGGCTGGAAGAAGGCGTTGCGGCCTATCGCGGTGCTTTGGCGAGCCAGCCGGGGCTGGGCGAGGTGTGGTGGAGCCTTGCCAATTTGAAAACAGTGAAATTCACCGATGATGATGTCAGCGTGATGGAGGTGGCGCTCGGTAAAAATCCCGAGCATGACGACGCGCTCCATCTGCATTTCGCACTCGGCAAGGCGTGGGGCGAGCGCAGCGATTATGCCAAAAGCTTTGACCATTTTGCCAAGGGCAATGCACTGCGTAACGAAGAACTGGGCTATGATCCGCAGGCGATTTCGGCGCAAGTAGACCGGATGATTGCCGTTCTGACGCCGGAGTTTCTAGCGCGGATGGAGGGTGCGGGTGATCCCTCTCCCGACCCAATATTCATTCTCGGTTTGCCGCGAGCGGGTTCGACCCTGCTCGAACAAATTCTTGCCAGCCATTCGCAGATCGAGGGGACGATGGAACTGCCCGACATCCCGGCGATGGCGATGCGTGAGGCGAAGAAATCGGGCGGCGAATTGCGCGATTGGCCCGATGCAGTGGCGGAGATGGAACCGGACCGGCTGGCGGAACTTGGCGCGGAATTTCTGGAACGGACGAAGGTTCAGCGCAAAACGGGTAAGCCGTTCTACATCGACAAGCTTCCAAATAATTGGAGCTATGCCGGATTCATCCATCTGATCCTGCCCAACGCCAAAATCATCGATGCTCGGCGCCACCCGATGGATTGCTGTTTCTCAAATTTCCGCCAGCATTTCGCCAAGGGGCAAGGTTTCTCCTATTCGCTCGACCATATCGGACGCTATTACACCGATTATGTCCGGGCGATGGATCATTATGACCGGCTTATGCCCGGCAGAATTCACCGCGTCGTGCATGAACAATTGCTCGATGATCCCGAAGGGGAAACGCGCGCGCTACTGTCCTATCTGGGGCTCGAATTTGAAGCCGGATGTTTGAGCTTCCATCAAAACGAGCGCGCGGTGCGCACTGCTTCGTCCGAGCAGGTGCGCCAGCCGCTCAACCGCAGCGGGGTAGATGCTTGGCGTCCCTATGCACAATGGCTGGGTCCACTTGTCGAAGCGCTGGGTGATTTGCCGGAGACATATGCAAGCCGCGGCTTGTGACAATTCTGCTACATTCTCGGGCCAACCTGCAGTTTGCCCCATCGATGTAGCGCTCGCTGCTTGGCAAATGAGGCTTTTTGTGGCGAATTGCCGCGATAAGGTCGCTTGAAGGGGAGTTTTCCGTGATCGAATTCAAAAAGTCCAGATTGGTCAGCGTGTTGCTTGCAGGAACGGCCTTGGGCGCTTCGGGTGCCGCAATGGCGCAGGAGCAAGCTGCGGAAAAGCCGGACCGCGATATCATTGTCGTTACCGCGCAAAAGCGGTCGCAGGATTTGCAGGATGTTCCGGTCGCGATCACCGCGATGGGTACGGAAAAACTGGCCGAATTGCAGGTCAGCGAACTACAGGATGCGGTTAAGTTCCTTCCTTCGGTTACGATCCAGACGCTCGCACCCGGCTTCGCCCAAGTCTATTTCCGCGGCGTTGCCAGCGGCGAGAATGCCAACCACTCATCCTCGCTTCCGACAGTCGGCACCTATCTCGATGAAATGCCGATCACGACCATTCAGGGCGCGCTCGATATTCATGCCTATGACCTTGCCCGGGTGGAAGCGCTCGCTGGTCCGCAGGGTACGCTTTACGGGGCAAGTTCGATGGCCGGTACGGTCAAGCTGGTCACCAATGCGCCCGATTATTCGGACAGCTATGGCGCGATGGATTTTGAACTTAACAGCGTCGCGCATGGCGGAATCGGCGGCACTGCGGAAGGTTTCTACAATGCCCGCCTGTCAGACAATGCCGCGCTGAGAATCGTCGGTTGGTACCGTAAGGATGCGGGCTACATCGACAATATCGCGGGCAGCCGGACCTATCCTTCATCGGGTGTCACACAGAACAATGCCGCGCTGGTCGAAGAAGATTACAACGAAGTCGATACCTATGGCGCGCGGCTCGCGCTCGGGATCGAGCTCAACGACAGCTGGACTTTGCGCCCGACCGTCATGGGACAAGTGCAGAAGGCAGACGGCAGCTTTGCGCAAGAACGTTCCAGCGCGGTCACGGGCGATTTGCAGACCGTCCAGTACAATCCTGAACGCAGCAAGGACAAATGGCTCCAGGCTGCGCTGACCATCGAGGGCAAGATCGGCAGCTGGGACATCGTTGCCACTGGCGGCCAGTTGTGGCGCAAGGATTCGGTGGATTCGGACTATTCCGATTACGCCTATTTCTACGATGCGCTCTATGGATATGGCGCCTATTTCTACGACAATAATTATGATCTGGTCAGCCCCAATCAATATATTCAAGGCGGAGACAAATATCGTCGTAGCTTTGGTGAGCTCCGCGTCAGCAGTCCGCAAGATGCGCCGCTGCGCTTTATCGGCGGTGTGTTTGCCCAGCGGCAGGTCCACGAAATCACCCAGAATTACATCGTTGATGGTATTGCTGACATCAACACTGTTCCCGGAACGGCCAGCGATATCTGGCTGACCCGGCAGGATCGGACCGACCGCGACTATGCCGCGTTTGGTGAACTTAGCTTTGATGTCACGGACAAGCTGACCCTGTCAGGCGGCGCACGGCTGTATAATTACAAGAACTCGCTCGTCGGGTTCTTCGGTTATGCGCAGAATTTCTCCAGCCGCACGGGCGTATCAGCCTGCTTCACCACAGACGGCCCGCCATTGAATGAAAATCCCGGCGGGACGCTCGCCGCGCCGATTGTACCGGGATCGCCGTGCACCAACCTCGACAAGACCACGTCGGATACCAGCGCGATTTATAAACTCAATGCGACTTATAAGATCACGCCCGATGTGCTGGTCTATGCCACTTGGTCACAAGGCTTCCGCCCCGGCGGGATCAACCGTCGCGGCACCTTGGCGCCGTACCGGCCCGATTCGCTCGACAATTATGAACTTGGTTGGAAGACCCGGTTCGGCGATGTTACCTTCAACGGTGCGATCTATCAGGAGGACTGGAGCGATATCCAGCTGTCCTTCCTCGGCTTGAATGGTCTGACCGAAATCCGCAACGCGGGTATCGCCCGGATTCGCGGGATTGAAGGCGATTTCAATTATCGTTCGGGTGGTCTGTCGATCAGCCTTGCGGGTAGCTATAATGATGCGACAATCCGGCGCGATTTCTGCCGGATTGCCAACCCAGCTTTCGATTGTACGTTTGATCCTGGTGATGGCCGCACCAATTCCTTGCTCGCCAGCGCTGGTTCGCAATTGCCGGTGACGGCCAAATTCAAAGGCAATTCGGTGGTTCGCTACGAATTCCCGGTCGGAAGCTGGGAGGCACATGTTCAAGGTGCGCTGTCGTATATCGGCAATCGGCGCAGCGATTTGCGTCCTTTCGAAAACGGCATCAAAGGCAATTTCGGCGCTTACACCACCGGCGATTTCAGCTTGGGCGTGAAGAAGGACAATCTCCGGTTTGAACTTTACGCGACCAATCTGTTCGACAGCCGCGGGGTGATCAACAGCGGTGTCCAATGTCTGGAAACAACCTGCGGCGACCCTGATGGGGTGAGCAATACTGGCGGCGTATTCTACGATTAGGTCATCAAACCGCGGATTATCGGGATCAAAGCCGGCTTCGATTTCTAATCCCTTGACCGATCAGGCAAAATTAACAGCAGGGCCGGGCCGCAAGCTCGGCCTTGTTGCTGCCATCGCTCTGGTTATGGGCAACATGATCGGGTCGGGAGTGTTCTTGCTCCCTGCCAGCCTCGCGCCATTCGGATGGAACGCTGTTTTCGGCTGGATGGTGGCCATCGCCGGCACAATGGTGCTGGCGTGGGTGTTTGCCTCGCTCACCCGCGCGCGGCCGCAAGCGGCTGATCCGGCGGGCTTTGTCACGGAAGCGTTTGGAGAGCTACCCGCCTTTCTGGTCGGCTGGATTTACTGGGTGTCGGTGTGGACTGCCGTGGTATCGATTGCTGTCGCTGCCGTCAGCTATCTGTCAGCCTTTATCCCAGCCATTGGTTCGACCCCGATGGCGCCTGCGCTCTGTGCGATTGCGCTGGTCTGGGCGATGACGCTGATCAATTTGCGCGGGGTACATGCGGCGGGAAATTTCCAGATTTTTACCGTTTTGCTCAAGATTTTGCCTTTGTTGGCGGTGATTATCATCGCGGCGGTTGTTCTGGGTCAGGGCAATGGCGAAATCAGGCCGTTTGACATGCGCGAGATCAACGGCACCGATTTGCGCGGCGCAGCGGCGCTGACACTGTTTGCGTTGCTCGGCTTTGAATGTGCCAGCGTTGCAGCCGCTAGAGTGGAAAATCCCGAAGTAAACGTCCCGCGCGCAACTATGTGGGGCACTGCCTTGACCGGGCTACTCTATCTGCTGGTCTGTTCGGCAATTGCCCTGATGTTGCCCGAAGCGATTGCAGCGGCATCGCCTGCACCTTTCGCCACTTTTGTGGAGCAATATTGGAGCACGGGTCCTGCCGCACTCATCACCCTGTTTGCCATTGTTAGCTGCGTCGGTGCGATAAACGGCTGGGTGCTGCTACAGGGAGAGCTTCCGCGCAATATGGCGGCGCGCGGTTTGTTGCCGCGTTGGTTTTCTGGAACCAATGGTGACGGCACGCCAATCCGCGCGCTGATTGTGTCGAGCATCATCGCGACCGTCTGCCTGCTGCTCAATTCCAGCCGCAGCATGCAGGGAATTTATGAATTCGTACTGCTGCTATCCACCTCCGCCGCTCTATGGCTGTATTTGGCCTGCGCGCTCGCGGCATGGCGCATGAATGTCGCTCGTGGCTTCGCTCTGCTTGGCGCTGTCTATGCGGTGTGGACCCTGTGGGGCGCGGGAATTGAGGCCAGCGGATGGAGCCTGGTGCTGATGGCTGCAGGACTGCCGCTCTATTGGTGGGGCAAACGCGAAGTTGCTAGCTAAGCAATCCGTCGAGCCAAAGTTCGACCAGTTCGCGTGCCTCTGCTTCGGTGAAAGGCGCATTGCCGAGCGAAAGCTCTAGCCACAATCCGTCGATCAGTGCTGTCAGCGCAATTGCGGGCAGGCGCATGTCGGCCTTGTCGGGCAGATAGGCGTGCAGTAACCTTTCCAATCCGATGCGATATCCCGAATATACCTCCCCGCGCACAGCCGCGATAGCAGGATCGCTCAGCGTAAGGCTCCATAGCGCTACATAGCCCGCGAGCAATTCGCCCGAGGCGATGGGCGGGCGGAAACTGGCGGTGAGATAGGCGACCAATTCCGCGCGCGAAGTTCGCTCCGCATTCTCTACCGCCTGCGCCAGCGCGGCGTCGATTTGCTGTCCGGTCCAGCGATAGGTTTCGGCAATCGCATCCGACACTCCAGCGAAATAATGCCGCAGCAGTCCGGGCGATACGCCAGCTTCGGTGCAGATCGCGCGAACCGAGACGCCGGCGGCACCTTTTTGCGCGAGCACGCGCGCCGTTGCCTCGATCAGGCTTTGCCGCCTCTCATCGGGATCGGCGCGTGTAAAGGCGGGTTGAGCAGTCATAACTTCCTTGTTATACGAGTGTATAGCAAGGATTCACCAATGGCAACGCAGCTCCGCCCCGATCACAATGCAGCCACGCTCGACGGGTGGAGCCTGCCCGCTTGGACCTACCGCGATGCGGAGTTCCACCAGCTTGAGAACGCGCGTGTTTTCCGGCCCAGCTGGCAAGTGGTGTGCCACGAAAGCGACCTGCCGAAACCGGGCGACTGGCATACGCTCGACTATATTGGTGAGAGCGTGATTGTGACGCGAGGACAGGACAGCACGCTCCGCGCCTTCACCAATGTCTGCCGCCATCGCGGTTCGCGGCTGGTCGATGGGGCCAGCGGCTGCGCCAAGAAGCTGGTGTGCCCCTATCACGCGTGGACATACGACCTCGACGGGCGGCTGACTGGCGTGCCCGACAGTGCAACCTATCCCACGCTCGACAAGAGCAGGGCGGGGCTGGTGCCGGTCGAGCTCGAAATCTGGCGCGGGTTTATCTTCGTCAGACTGGAGCATGACGGCGGCCTATCGGTCGCGCAGATGATGGCGCCTTATGAAGTGATGGTGGAACCTTACCGGTTCGAAGATTTGCACGCGCTGGGCCGCGTCACCATCCGTCACCGCGAAGTGAACTGGAAGAATGTCGGCGATAATTATTCGGATGGTTTGCACATTCCGGTCGCGCATCCTGGGCTGACGCGGCTGTTCGGCAAAAGCTACGGCGTCGAGGCGGAAGAGCATGTCGACCGGATGTGGGGCGATATGGTCGAGCGTCCGTCTGCCAATTGGTCCGAGCGGATGTATCAGCGGCTGCTCCCGCCCGTGCCGCATTTGCCCGAAGCGGCGCAGCGCCACTGGCTCTATTTCAAGCTGTGGCCCAATGTCGCCTTCGACATTTATCCCGATCAGGTCGATTTCATGCAATGGCTGCCCACCGGTCCGACCACCTGCATGATCCGCGAGATTTCCTATGTCTTGCCAGACGAGCGCAGGGAAATGCGCGCGGCGCGTTATCTCAACTGGCGCATCAACCGTCAGGTCAATGCGGAGGATACTGCGCTGATCACCCGCGTGCAGCAGGGCATGGATTCGGCCAGCTTCTCGATGGGGCCGCTGTCTGACAAGGAAGTGTGCCTGCGCCAGTTCTGCCGCCGGATGCGCAATATTATTCCTGAGGCAAACCTCGAACATCAACCCGCCGCCGGATGGAGCAGTAAATGACCAAGCAATATGATGCAGTAATCATCGGCGGGGGGCATAACGGGCTCGTCTGCGCGTTCTACCTCGCGCAGGCTGGGCTCAAGGTCCGCATTGTCGAGCGCCGCGATGTCGTTGGCGGTGCAGCGGTGACCGAGGAATTCCATCCCGGCTTTCGCAATTCGGTCGCCAGCTACACCGTCAGCCTGCTCCAGCCCAAAGTCATCGCCGATATGCGGCTGCACGATCACGGGTACCGCGTGGTCGAACGGCCGATCTCCAATTTCCTGCCGCAAGACGATGGCGGATACCTCAAACTTGGCGGCGGGCTGGAGCGGACGCAGGAGGAATTCCGCAAGTTCTCTGCGCATGACGCAGAGGTTTTGCCCGCTTACTATGACGCATTGGAAGGCGTGGCCGAAGTGCTGCGCGACCTCGCGCTGAAATCGCCGCCCAATGTCGGCGAAGGTTTGCGGACGCTGCTGGCGGGCGCGGCGCAGGGCTGGGGCATGGCGCGGCTGGATCTGGAGGCGAAACGCAATATCCTCGACCTGTTCACCAAATCGGCGCGCAGTTTCCTCGACAGCTGGTTTGAAAGCGAGGCGGTCAAGGCCGCCTTCGGCTTCGATGCGGTGGTCGGCAATTATGCCAGCCCTGATACGCCAGGCAGCGCCTATGTCCTGCTTCATCACGTATTTGGCGAAGTCAACGGCAAGAAGGGCGCGTGGGGCCATTCGATTGGCGGCATGGGCACAATCACCCAGATCATGGCCAAGGTTTGCCGCGAAGCAGGGGTCGAGATTAGCCTCGAAAGTCCGGTCGATCAGGTGCTGGTCGATGGTGACAAGGTCGCAGGCGTAAGGCTCGAAAGCGGCGAGGAGATCATCGCCAAGCGGGTGATCGCCAATGTCGGGCCGAAGCTGCTCTACGGCAAGATGCTTGATGCCAGCCATCAGCCGGAAGACTTCCAACGCCGGATGCGCGGGTTCAAGGCGGGCAGCGGCACCTTCCGCATGAATGTCGCGCTCAGCGAGCTTCCGAAGTTCACCTGCCTGCCGGAACCGGGCGAGCATCACCAGTCGGGCATCATCCTTGCCCCCACGCTGGATTACATGGACCGCGCGTTTCTGGATGCGAAGCGCGATGGTTGGTCCAAGGCGCCGATTGTCGAAATGCTGATCCCCAGCACGGTAGACGATACGCTCGCGCCCGAAGGCCAACACGTCGCCAGCCTGTTCTGCCAGCAATTCGCTCCCGAACTGCCGGACGGCAGAAACTGGGATGAAGAAGAAGGCGCAGCCGCCGACACGATCATCGACACGGTCGAGGCCCACGCCCCCGGCTTCCGCGCTTCGATCCTCGGCAAACAAGTGCTCAGCCCCAAAGGCCTGTTAGACAAATTCGGGCTGGCTGGCGGCGACATCATGCACGGCAACATGACGCTCGATCAGCTTTGGTCCGCGCGGCCTGTACTCGGCAACGGCGCCTATCGCGGGCCGGTGAAGGGGCTCTATATGTGCGGCGCAGGGACGCATCCGGGCGGCGGCGTGACCGGCGCACCGGGGCATAATTGCGCGCGTGAGGTTATTGCGGACAAGGGAAAGTTCGGCCGGTTCGGGTAAACTGACTCCAAGTTTACAGACAGTTGATAAAATGCTCGACCGTCGGCTCAACCCCTGCATCGTAGAGCACTGCGGTGCTCACTGAGAAATTGAACTCTGCGGGATTGGGTGAACCGTCAATCTCTCCGCGCTCGATCAAAGGTCGGGCCACAGTTTCTGGTATTGCAGTAATGATGTCGGAATTCTTGGCCAGCTCGATGCAAGCCGCTTGGCTAAGCAGACGATATTGCGGAAACTTGTTCTCTTGCAGCATAATTTTGATCTGATCGGGCAGATTTTTTGCAAATAATTCGTCAAACCCCGCAATAGCCCAGTCATAAGCCAAAGTATCAAGGAGGCTGGTTCCAGCTTCCTTTACCGGATGGCCATTGCGAAACAGCATCCAATAGGGTTCGTTGCGCACATTTCGAACTCGCAAGCGGTCGTAGTGCACTACCCCGCGCAGTGTGGATTCGTGATAAAGTATCAGATGAATTATCCGTTGGATCAATTCCTCCACCGCCAGATGTGGCGGCATCGTTTCGACATTAATTCTGGTATTGGGAAATCGCCGGGCAAATTTTCCAATCGCGGCGGGTATCATGCCATCCAGTATCGCAGGTCCGCTAACGATGTTGAGAATATGTTCGCCTTCCCGAATGGTTTCACGGACGTTTGCAGCAAAGCCGATCAATTCGACCGCCATCGGGTAGAGTTTCTTGCCTGCTTCGGTTGCAGCGACCGTCCGCGTCGTTCGGTGGAAGAGCTGGACGTCCCAACCATGTTCGATCTGTTTGATACTTTTTGTGAGGGCAGAGTGCGTCAGGCCCAACTCATCTGCTGCTGCAGAGAAGCTTGAAAGCCGGTAGACAGCTTCAAAATGCCGCAAAAGGCGCAAATCATCCATTTGTTCATATTAGTAACAAATAATGGCTTATTATTCAATTTCTTTCCTTCCAGGCGTATCCTAGGTTCAAAAAGTTCCTGTTTGTGCCAGCGGAAGGGTGAGCATGACGCTTGATGATCTAATCCAATCCAACATCGCGGTGGTCGTTATTCCGATCTACATCATCTCGATTTTCTTCGAATCTATCGCGAACCATTTTCTCCACCGGAGAGGTGCGGGCGACTGGAAGGATAATGGTGTTTCGTTGGGCCTCGGCCTTGCGAGCGCGGTCACGAACGGAGCGGTTGCCTTTCTCACGGTTGGCGTGCTGTTTTGGGTTCAGCAATTTCAGCTTTACGCAATTCCGCTGACGCTTGTGTCGTTGGTAATGTGTTTCATACTCGATGATTTGCGGTTCTATTGGCACCATCGCGTTGCGCACCGGTGCCGCTGGGTATGGGCGATGCATGTCGTCCATCATTCGAGCACACAGTATAATTTCTCGGTGGCGTTGCGGCAGGGCTGGACCAAGCATTTTACTGGCACGATGATGTTTAAGGTGCCGCTGGTTCTGATCGGTTTCGATCCGGTGGTCGTGCTGTTCTGCGGCGTCATCAATGCAACCTACCAGTTTTTCCTGCACACCGAACTGGTGAACAAACTGCCGAATTGGTTCGAAGCAATATTCAATACACCGTCGCATCACCGGGTGCATCACGGGCGCAACCCCGACTATCTCGATGCTAATTATGCAGGCACATTGATAATTTGGGATAGGATGTTCGGAACTTTTGTCGCAGAAGACGAACGGGAGAAAGTTGAATACGGGCTTGTCAAAAATCTAGAGACGCTCAACCCGTTTGTGATTATTTTCCATGAATATTGGAATATTTTGAAAGACGTAACCCAACGAGGCATCACTGTGCCGCAACGATTGCTCTATCTTCTGGCTCCTCCGGGATGGTGTCACGACGGTTCGCGCCAGACATCCGAGCAAATTCAGGCAGAATACCGGGCACAGCAAGCAGGCTCCGCTCAGGAAAGGGAAGATGGATTGCAGGCGAAGAAATTGAGCCATGTTTGACACGGCAGGTCCGCATTTCGCCCTATCGGAATTGTTGATTGTTCTAGCCGCTGTCATCTGCGGGACCAGCTTTGGTAAGTCCAAACTCCGTCTCGCAGCTGCGGGAGCGCTATTGTTCGGTGCAATTGCCGCGATTGGCGCAATCCGCTTTGGCACGGGCAGGGTTGATGCGATGGCCGATCTGCACAAGAATTTCACCCAGAGTGGCGGCGCGATCGCGATGTCGCTTGTCGCTGCACAATTGGCCTTGCTTGGCATTTTCCGTGCAAAAAATGTGCAATATTGGGTGTATGGTGCAGTTGCCGTAAGCGCACTCACCGCGATTTGCATGCCATCCGCGACAGCGCTGATCTTTATAGCCTGGCTCATCATTGCAATGGCATCAGCTGCATTTTTGGCCGCTGATGGTCCGATAGAGAGAATATGTCGGGTGCTACTGGTGGGAATTTTCCTGATTAACCTTGTCGCTGTCCGTCAGTCGCCATGGCTTACGGCAGGCATAAGCTGGCATTTGTTCCACACGTTAGTAGCTGTCTGGCTTGTTGGCCTGTTGTGGGTTTTCCAGCGAGTGCATCGCGGCGGCTAGTAGAGGCCATCACATCTTCGGTGCCATTCACCCGCTGGAAAATGCGGGCCTACTTCACAAGCGCGCCGCCCTTCATCACATACGCCACGCTTTCCAGCACCCGGACATTGTCCAGCGGATTGCCTTCAACCGCAATCATGTCAGCGAATTTGCCCGGGGTGATGGTGCCAATCTCGTCCCCATGTCCGATCACAGTCGCAGCATCTACGGTCGCTGCACGGATCGCCTGCAGAGGGGTCATCCCATTGGCGACCATATAGCCGAACTGGCGCGCGTTGATGCCGTGCGGATAGACGCCTGCATCGCTGCCGAAGGCGAGCGGCACGCCCATCGCCGCAGCTTTGCGGAAATTGTCGCGCTGGATCTGGGTCGTCTCGCGGTTCTTGCGCAGATATTCCTCCGGCCAGCCCTCCGCCGTGCCGATCTCGTCGATGTAATCGCCATTGAACACGTCCATCACCAGCCACACGCCGCGATCCTTGGCCATTTGTAGACCTTCATCGTCGATCAGGCTGGCATGTTCGATACTGCGCACACCCGCGCGGATGGCAGCTTTGATACCCTCGGCACCGTGAGCGTGAGCGGTGGCGTAGCTGCCGTGCGACCGCGCCACTGCGACTGCCGCTCGCATTTCATTCTCGGTCAGTTCCGGTTCGCCCGGTTCTGTGCCGATGGCGAGCACAGCGCCGGTTGCCATCAGTTTGAGGAAATCGACGCCGTGATCGAACAGATATTCGGCATTATCATGCGCTTCCAGTTCATTGCTCAGCACGCCCAGCCGCATATCTTCGGGCAATTCATCATTCGGAACCACGCCGTTGAGCTCGCCCCCGCCACCCGGATGGGTCATGTAAGCACCCGCCACAAACATGCGCGGCCCCGGCACCAGCCCCCGATTGATCGCATCGCGCAGGGCGACATCGGTTAGCCCGCGATAGGTGCCGACATCGCGCACGGTGGTAAAGCCCGCCTCCAGCGTTATCTTGGCATTATGCGCGCCGGTTAGTGCGGTTAGCTGGGGCGAGGTTTTGAGCGGGGCGGCGAGGTCGGCGCTTTGGCCGGCATCCGCCAGATGGGTGTGCAAATCGATCAGGCCGGGCAAGACGGTATAAGCGCTCCAGTCGACCCGTTCGGCCCCGGCGGGTGTTTCGCTGCAAGATTCGATGCGCGCGATACGCTCGCCTTCCACCAGAACGCATTGGCCAACGGCCACGGTCCCGCTTTCCGGGTCGAGCAACTGACCAGCCTCGACATAGAGCGAGGCAGCATGGACCGGCGCAGCCAGGAGACCAATCAGGCAGGCCAGCGCCCTCATTTTGCGGCGAGGTCGCGCAGAAGTGCGGTGTAATAGACCACGCCCGGCTCGATATTCGACAAAGAAACACGCTCGTTCAATCCGTGGGAGAAATCATCCGAATCCTTCAGGAAAGTGCCGCTTGCGCCGTAACTTGGAACACCAATCGCGCGGTACCACATCGAATCCGATGCACCCGAAGATTGCATCGGGATCACCGGCATTTTGCCCCAAGCGGCAAACAAGGCTTTCTCGAACGCGGCAACCAGCGCAGTGTCATTGGGCGAGGCAGGCGCTTCGATCGACATATCGCCGGTGAAGTTGGAGAAAGTCACCTCGGGCGTGTCGGCCACCGCTTCCAGTTCTGCCATCACTTCGGCAAGGCTGTGCCCCGGGAATATCCGGCAATTGACAATGGCGGTGGCGCGTTGCGGCAGGGCGTTTTCTGCATGGCCGCCATTGACCATGGTCGGCACGCAGGTCGTTTCGATCTTGCCGACCGAATAAGGGTCTGCGCGCAAGACCGCGATGGCCGCCCCGTCAGCAGGGTCCGCAGCGAAGGCACGCATTGCATCCGCTTTCTTCGGGTCGCTTTCAAACTCGGCGGCTTTGGCGAAGAATTCGCGGGTGATGTCGTTGACTTCGGGTTTAAAGCGATAGGCCGCAATCCGCGCCAAGGCGCCCGATAGCTGGGCGATGGCATTGTCGTCTCGCGGCGCCGAGCTGTGCCCGCCGGGGTTGGTCACTTCGAGCTGGAAATCGACATAGGTTTTCTCCGCACCTTGCCAGCTCCAGAAAATCGGCTTGCTGGTTTCCTCGTCGAGCGAACCCGATGCGCCATCGACATTGAGCACGACTTTCGCATTTCTCAGGCGGTCCGCGATGACTTTTGAGGTTGCCATAGTGGTTTCCTCGTCACCCGAATAGGCGATGACAATGCTACGTTTAGGTTTGAAACCCTGCCGCCGTAATTCGACCATTGAGGCAAGCGCGAGCGCGGCATCGAACTTGGTATCGCTCGCCCCGCGTCCGAACAGATAGCCGTTTTCGATGATTGGCGTGAATGGATCGCGTTCCCAATCCTCGGGCTTGGCTTCAACCACATCCATATGCGCGGACAGCACAATCGGGCCGAGCGAGGGGTCGCTACCGGGCCAGGTTGCGATCAGAAATGCGGTATCGTCGAGCGGTTCGATGTTGATGTCGCTCTGCTTCCATCCACCGGCGATAAGCGCGTCGCGAAACAATTCGGCGACCGCAGCGGTCTGGTTACCTTCGCCGCGGACCGAGCGGATCGCAATCGACTGTTTCGCCAATTCAAGCACTTGCGCCTCTGCCTGCGGGTGGTCTCCAGCAAGCGCCTGCTGGCAGGGCGCGGCAACGAGGATAAGCGAAGCGAGCAAAGGAATACGCATGGCGCTTGATGTCTCTCAGGCTATTTACAACGCCGCAATCGTGCCCGTTTCGGGCATGTTTGACCAGAGGAATTGTTGACCGATGGCGACGTCAGCCGCGCCGGCAATTTTGTCCTAAGCGGCGCGCAACATCAGGTTCCGCAGAATGTCACATAGTCGCCGAAATTTTCGGGCGCTGGGCCAGCAAATTCTGCCCATTCTTCGCGTTCGTCATATGGGTGGCTAACTGCGTTGAGCAGGCGGTTGAATGGGCCCATATCGCCGCTCTCGGCGGCAGCAAGTGCTTCCTCGACCTTGTGATTACGCGGAATGTTGACCGGATTGACCATATTCATATGGTGCTGACGATCCTCCGCGGATGTGTCCTCCGCTTTCAGCCTTTCTTGCCAAGCGCCAAGCCATGGCAGGATTGATGAGGGTTCGCCGAACAGGTCAGTCACAGCGTCGGCGCCTGTGCTCTCGGCCCGAGCGAGCCTTCTGAAGAAGCCGGTGAAATCGACATTCTCGTCTTGCAGGGCAGACAGCAAATCTGCGGCCAACCCCGCGTCACTGGCGAGCGTTTTGACCAGCCCCAATTTGGCGCGCATGCCGATTAGCCATTGCGCGGCATATCTTTCGGGAAAACTCTCGATCAATATATTGGCCTTATCGAGACCCTGTTCGTCGTCCTCAGTGATGATTTGCGCCATCGCAGAGCCGAGCTGGGTTAAGTTCCAGCGGCAGACGACCGGCTGGTTGGCATAGGCATAGCGGCCGCGCGTATCGATTGAACTGAAGCGCGTGCTGGGCGAATATTGATCCATAAAGGCGCAGGGGCCGTAATCGATGGTCTCACCCGAAATCGCCACATTGTCGGTGTTCATCACGCCGTGGACGAAGCCGATGTTCATCCATGAAGCGACCAGCCGGATCTGCGCGTCCATCACCGCTTCGAGCAGCGCGAGGTACGGATTATCGGCTTCGCGCGCGGCTGGGTAATGCCGGTCTATTGTATAGTTGGCCAGCTGGCGCACATGGTCTGCGCCGAGATGCGCGGCGAAGAATTCGAAAGTGCCAATACGGATATGGCTGGCGGCCGCGCGGGTCAGTACCGCGCCGGGATGCGCGGATTGGCGGACAACGGTCTCACCAGTTGCAATGACCGCGAGTGAGCGCGTTGTCGCAATGTTCATCGCGGCCATCGCTTCGGACACAAGATATTCGCGTAGCGCAGGGCCAAGCGCCGATTTGCCGTCGCCATTGCGCGAAAACGGCGTCCGCCCCGATCCTTTGAGCTGGAGGTCGAAGCGGCTGCCATCGGGCGCAATCTGTTCGCCTAGCAGCACCGCGCGCCCGTCGCCCAATTGCGGTGAGAAGTGGCCGAATTGATGCCCGGCATAGGCGAGCGCAATCGGGTTGCTCCCCGGCGGCAGGGCCGAGCCGGAAAACATGGCGGTCAATTCTTGTGGCGAATGCTCATCCACCGGAATGCCCAGTGTGCGGGCAAGTGGGTCATTCCACGCGAGCAATTTTGGCACTGCTGGCTGTTCCGGCTGCGCGGCAGCATAGAACCCCTCCAGTTCGCGAAAATAGCTGTTGTCGAAATTCCAGCCCATGATTGTCACTTCCGGATGGTTCAACCCGCTGCGTCTGTTGGCAGTTTTGCCAGCGACAGAGCATTCATGCAGAAACGCAGACCGCTGGGTGGCGGTCCATCGGGGAATACGTGTCCCAGATGCGCGTCGCATACGTTGCAAGTGGCTTCGATCCGCTGCATTCCGTGGCTGCCGTCGGCATGATACCCGAC
>JBATLU010000158.1:0-2533 GCA_049289475.1 Pontixanthobacter sp.
CTCGATGGGCGCATCGGGCTCGCGACCCGAGCGGGCGGGCAGGGCATCTTCTTCGATATCAATGCGAATAGTGCGAGATTTGGCGGCGCTACACCGCTGACTATTGCCCGCGCGGAGCTTGAAGGTAAGGCCTACCTCAAAGACGGCAACGACACCATTGATGCGAATATTACCGCGGAAGGTTTGAGTTATGGCAGCCTGTTTATTGGCAGATTGGCGGCAGCCGCGAATTTGCAGAACGGGCAGGGCATCGCAACCGCATCAATCGCGGGGCGGCGAGGTAGCCGCTTTGCGATGCAACTCAATGCCGATGTGACCCCCGAGCGCGGCTCCAAACCGGCAAGCTATGCAATTGCTGCGCGTGGCGAATTCGCGGGTTCTAAAATCCGACTGCCGCGCCGCGCGATATTGAGCAAGACCGCTGACGGTCAATGGCAGTTGGCACGAACTCAAATTTATTACGGCGAAGGTTCGGCGCTTGTTGCGGGGCAATTTGGCGGCGGACAAACCGCGCTCAATCTGGCGCTCGACAAGATGCCTCTGTCGATTATCGATCTGGCCTATGCCGACATAGGGCTGGGCGGCAAGATTTCAGGTGAATTGGATTTCCGCAAAGTCGGAGCGGCGATGCCCACCGGCAGCGCGCGTGTCAAAATTGATAATCTGACTCGTTCGGGTCTGGTGCTTACATCGCGACCGATTGATCTGACCTTGGTTTCCAAACTCACCGCAAATAGCCTGGACACGCGCGCGATCATTGACGAGGGCGGAGAACGGCGGGGGCGGCTTCAGGCGCGTGTGTCAGGATTGGCGCAAACGGGCAATATTGTGGACCGCGTGCGCAAGGGCAATTTGCGCGCCGAATTGCGCTATGGCGGACCTGCTGCAGCGCTTTGGCGGCTTTCTGGTGTCGAAGCCTTTGACATAACCGGCCCGATTTCCATCGCGACCAATATCACCGGCAGTTTTGCTGACCCAACCGTACGCGGGTCGCTGGCGAGCGATGATCTGCGCTTGCGTAGCGCGCTTTCGGGAACCGATATTCGCAATGTTAGCGCGCTCGGCACCTTCGACGGGTCGCGGCTCCAACTCAAACGCTTTTCCGGCAAGACTGACAATGGCGGCACGGTTTCGGGTAGCGGTTTTGTCGATTTTCAAGATTTGGGGTCCAAAGGCCCATCGCTCGATATTCGTGTCGCGGCGAAGAACGCGCGTTTGCTCAACGCCAATGGGCTTGACGCTACCATAACGGGACCGCTGCGGATTATATCGAGCGGCGTCGGCGGGACGATTGCTGGGCGCGTGGCAGTTGACCGGGCAAGCTGGAAATTGGGCAGCGCCGCGACCGCCGCAACATTGCCGCAGATCAAAACCAGAGAAATCAATCTTCCTGCCGATATTGCACCAATCAGAGCCAGCTTCAAACCGTGGAACTATCTGATCGATGCTACGGCGCGCAGCCGGATAGATGTAGACGGGATGGGTCTCGACAGCGAATGGGGTGCGGATATCATCCTGCGCGGAACCACCCAGGATCCGCGGATCGGCGGCGAAGCACGGGTAGTGCGCGGCTATTACAGCTTTGCTGGAACGCGGTTCGAACTTACTCGCGGACGCATTGCGTTTGACGCCAGCGTGCCCATTGATCCGCGATTGGATATTGTCGCCGAAACGAAGCGCGACGGAATTGATGTCAGCGTCAAAGTGCAAGGCAATGCGCTGAAGCCGGAAATCACCTTCAGTTCGACCCCGTTACTGCCCGAGGAAGAGATTTTGGCGCGGCTGTTGTTCGGCGGTTCGATTACTGAATTGTCCGCAACCGATGCCCTACAACTTGGCACAGCGCTTGCCAGCCTGCGCGGCGGTTCCGGTCTCGATCCGATCAACAAACTGCGAACAGCGATCGGACTTGACCGGCTTCGTATTGTGGCAGCAGACCCCGCTCTGGGTCAGGGCACTGGCGTGGCGGTCGGCAAGAACATTGGACGGCGTTTCTATGTAGAAATTATCACCGACGGGCGCGGCTATAGCGCGACCGAGGCGGAATTCCGCATCACCAGTTGGTTGTCTTTGCTCGCCAGCGTTTCCACCATCGGGCGCGAAAGCGCTGTGCTTGAAGTAAGCCGCGACTACTAATTTCTATCCCGCTGCGGGAATGTCCGAGGCATAGAGTCTGGCTTCGGCTGCACGGCGGCGCGTCAATCCTTTGAGCACCCGCCCGCCTGCGCGATTCCATCGCGCAAATTCTTCGATCGCTCCGTCAAAATCGGCAGCCTTGTGCCGCCGGGTCAGCGTAGCGCGAGCGATAGCGCCGGTGTTGTAGTGGAAGCTGACCAAAGCATCGAACTGCGCCTGGCTGGTGCGGCTCCCCGCCAAAGCGCGCGCGACCTCTGCTGCATAGCGGATGAGATCGCTTTCGAGGCGCGCATCGCATTCTTGCGGCGTCCAGACCGTGCCCGGACCAATTGCCTTGCCGGTCGCGCCCCAGCCGATCGTCCAAGGCTCAGCGCCCGTTCCTGGGTCAGGATAGGCC
>JBATLU010000159.1:0-10993 GCA_049289475.1 Pontixanthobacter sp.
CGGTGATGGACAGTTTAACTTCGCCACCAATTCCGGTTGCATCGAGGGCGTTTTGCAACAGATTAACGAGCACCTGTTCGAGGCGGACATGTTCAGCCCTTACCTGAATCGCAAGATCATCGCTTGCGGGTAAATCCAGTTTGGTCGCGAGAGTATGAATCCGATCATGGAGCAACAGAAGCGCGCCGTTCAAAGCTTCGCCAATGCTCATTGCCCTGGGTTCTGAAACTTGTTTGCGGCTGAACCGCCTGAGTTCATCGGTAATAATTCCAATCCGCTCTGTCAGGCTGACAATTTGGCTGAAGTTTTCGGAAGCGGCCTGGTCGTTGCCAGAGTTTAACAAGCGAACGCCGTTCTCTGCAAAAATCCGTGCGGCGGCAAGCGGTTGGTTTATTTCATGGGCAACGCCTGCGGAAACCTGCCCAAGCGTCGCGAGCCGGTTGGCTTGCGACAATTGTTCGCGCAGTGCGCGGGTTCTTGCCGCAACATTGGCTTCGGCTTCAATTTCCCGTTTGCGCCGGAAAAATAGCAATCCGGCAAGAATTGATCCGGCTAAAAGCGCCCCTCCCAAGAGGGACAGCCTACCGTTTGCGACTGAAGCGCTTACCGATGGCGACGGATCGACCAACAGATGCAGAATCCATCCGTCCAAGGTGATCGGTTGTTCGGTATCGAGCAATGGTGCGGCAACCAGATCCTGCTTGTCCGGCAGACCGGAAAGGCCAAGGGGTTCAAGCTTTTCAATTCCGAATTGCTGCCTGTTGGTCTCGGCAGTCCGATCAGAGGGATTTCTTCCAGGAGAAAGTTTAAAACGCCAATCATCGTTGCTGGCAATTAGGACAACACCGTCGCGGTCAGTGACAAATACCCCTTCGGTGGAGGCACGCCAATTCGCCTCAAGCGTGTCAAATTCAACTTTGACTGCGACGATACCAGTGGGTTTGTCGGGTGGTCCAACCCGCTGGGCTATATAGAGGCCGGGCTTCCGGCTCACCGTTCCTAGGGCAAATTGGGTCGATGAGCCGTTTACCATTGCCAATTTGAAATAAGGCCGGAAATCGTAAATTGAACCGACAAAACTCTCCGGAAGCCGCCAATTGCTTGCGGCCAGCGACAGCCCGTTGCGGTCCATCAAATAAATCGCAGCCGCATCGGTTTGTTTGGCGAGACCTTCAAGCCTGCGGTTGAGATTATTGATTGTCGCTGCACCGGTTGCGTTACCTGCCAGCAGCGATTGAACCTCCGGATCTTCCGCAAGCACCAAAGGAACAAGACTGAATTTGTCGAGTTCGCTTTGCAGGCCGGCCGCAAGGATCGCCGCATCATTCTTTGCGCTTGAGCCCGTTTGATCGAGCGCGCGGCTTCGCATTGCCCTATCCAGAACTGTCACCGCTATGGCGGCAATCACGAGCGCTAAGAGAGCTGCAAGAATGAGCCTTTTCGAAGTGTTCAATGCGGGCAAATTCAAAAAGTGCATCAGCTATTGTGCGGAAAATCGCACAATAGTCAAAATCCTTGTGCGGAATATCGCGCAAAAAATTCGGGCGATAAGATTAAATGCTTGAAAAAATGCAAGTTTGCTTATTCCACTGATGGTGTTGCGGTAGTGGGATGCCCCGCTCTAATCTTCTCATACGAAAGTTCGTCAGGTTCAAGGCGACGGGGGGATGGGGCAAATGGCAAAAGTCTTGGGCGCAGATACGGCAGATGTGCCGCAAGTGCGCTTGCCAATTTACAGGCGGCTATATGTACAAGTTTTGACCGCGATTTTTTTGGGTGCGGTGCTGGGGCACTTCTATCCTGAGTTCGGCGTATCGCTGAAACCGCTGGGCGATGGCTTCATAAAGCTGGTCAAAATGATTATCGCGCCGGTTATCTTCCTGACTGTCGCCACAGGCATTGCGGGTATGCGCGATATGGCGTCGGTCGGCAGCGTTGCAGGCAAGGCGCTTGCCTATTTCCTGTTTTTCTCCACGCTTGCGCTGATTATTGGCTTGCTCGTGGGCAATATCGTCCAGCCGGGTGCGGGGTTGAATATCGATCCGGCAACGCTCGATGCGAGTGCGATCCAGAATTACGCCGACACTGCGGAGGAACAATCTATCGCAGCCTTTGTGCTCGATATCATTCCGACGACTTTGTTCAGCGCGATGACCGAAGGCAAGATATTACAAGTGTTGCTGGTGTCGATTCTTGCCGGTGTGGCTCTGGCTGCTACCCGTCCGCATAGCGATCTCGTACTGGACGTGCTCAATTCGCTGAGCGCGGCGATTTTCAAACTCGTGCATATGCTGATGAAGCTCGCCCCGATTGGTGCGTTTGGTGCGATTGCTTTCACCATCGGTGAATTTGGCATTGGCTCGCTGGCCAACCTCGCCGCGCTGGTCGGGACATTCTATCTGACATCACTGCTGTTCGTGATAATCGTGCTGGGCGCTGTGGGCCGCTACACCGGCTTCTCGATTTTCGCCTTGATCAAATATCTACGCGAGGAATTGCTGCTGGTTCTCGGCACATCCTCTTCCGAGGCCGCGCTCCCCAGCCTGATGGAAAAAATGGAGATTGCCGGATGCCGCAAAACGGTGGTCGGCCTGGTGGTTCCAACGGGCTATTCATTCAATCTTGATGGTACCAATATCTATATGACGTTGGCGGCGCTGTTCATTGCGCAGGCGGTCGGGATAGATCTGTCGCTGAGCGAGCAATTGGCCTTGGTGCTGGTGGCGATGATCAGTTCCAAGGGCGCGGCGGGTGTTACAGGGGCGGGATTCGTCATTCTTGCTGCGACACTGTCTGTCGTGCCAACAGTTCCGGTCGCGGGTATGGCACTGATCCTCGGCATCGACAGGTTTATGAGCGAGTGCCGCGCGCTGACCAATTTCATCGGCAATGCGGTGGCTACGATTGTCGTCGCAAAGTGGGAAAATGCGCTCGACAAAGATCGGCTCGCGGCGGCGCTGTCAGGAAATCCCCTGCCTTTGCCCGAAGTCGATATCGAACGGCATGAACGCACCGGCCCGCATAGCGAGGCTTTGGCGGCGGGGGATGCGGCATGATTGGAAGGCGGACACTGCTGCATAGCGGCGCATTGCTATCGGTGGCCTGCGCGATGGCGGGGATCATCCCGGCTTCAGCGCATGATTACGAGGAGATTTTACTTTGGCCTGGCAAAGCGCCGGGCAGGGGCGGGGCGACTGGCGCGGAAAAGATTGGCGGTCCGGGCGCAGGTTTTGGTGCGATTTCGAATATTGCGACGCCACGAATGCGCGTTTATCGGCCCGCTGTTGCCAACGGCAAAGCCGTGCTGGTGTGCGGCGGCGGCGGGTATTTCCGTATCCAATTGTGGAAGGAAAGCACGCCAATCGCAGAATGGCTGAAGTTGAGGGGCTACACCGTTTTCGAGCTGATTTACCGCCTACCGAATGACGGGTGGGACGCATCAGTGCCGTTTATGGACGCGCAACGTGCGATGAAGATCATTCGCGGCAAGGCAGGTGAGTTTGGCGTAAAGTCCGACCAGATCGGTATTATGGGATTTTCCGCAGGCGGCCATTTGGCCGGTTATACCGCATTGAAACCCGATCAAGCGCTGTATCAAGGCAGCGATGGCTACGAAACGCAATCGGCGCGGCCCGATTTTGCTGCATTACTGTTTCCGGTGGTGTCTTTGCGCAAACCTTACGACACCACTCGCTCGCGGCGCGAGATTATTGGCAATGATCCTTCAAGCGCTGCTGAGGAGGCATGGTCGCTTGATTCCAATGTGACCAAAGATGCGCCGCCGATGATCATTTTTTCTGCGGCCGACGATACGACGACACCGCCAGGCCACGGCATCGCCTTGTTCCAGGCTCTGAAGAGCAAGGGCACGGCGGCTGAATTGCATATTTTCGAAGAAGGCGGCCACGGCTGGGGTCTGGGAACAGACGACCAGATATTGAGCCAATGGCCTTCGATGTTTGAAAACTGGATCAACAAGAGATGACTATTTTGAATTCGATGAAGGGAGACATCGCTATGCGTATCACGAAAATCGGGAAACTGGCGCTGCTGTGCAGCACGAGCTTTATGGCCACGGCAGGCGCGGTCAGCGCGCAGGAAGCTGCGCCACCGACCGCAACCAATGACAAGGCAGAAGAAAATGTCATCGTTGTCACGGGCACGCAGATTCAGGGCGCTCAGATCAATGATGTGCTGCCGGTTACTGTGCTGGACGAGCTTGCGATTGAAACCACGGGCGCATCGTCGGGCGACGAGCTGTTCCGTGCAATCCCGCAGGCCGGCACGGTCGCATTCAACGAACAGAATTCGTCAACGGTCAACAATGTGCGCGGCGACGTCGCATCGATCAATTTGCGCGATCTGGGCACCGGCAACACACTGCTGTTGATCAACGGCCGACGGATGACGCCGCATCCCGGGTTCCAGACCGAATTGCTGGTTCCGGTAGTCAGCTCGGACACGAATGAAATCGCCCCGGGCAGCGTGCGCCGGATCGAAGTTTTGCGCGATGGCGCATCGGCGATTTACGGCGCGGACGCCGTGGCCGGTGTGATCAACACCGTGCTTAAGGGCAATATGAAAGGCGGCTTTCTCGAAGGTGACTGGCGCAAGTCGGATGGCGTTGATCTTTACAGCTACAGCATCACCGGCGGATACGGCTTCGACTTCGGCGGAGGGCGCGGCAATCTCACCGTCTATGGCGGCTATTTCAAAGAAAACGGATTGTCGAACGCAGCGCGCGACTATTCCGCCGATGACAACCGTCTGCCGCTGGTCATCGGCACCGATTTCGAGGGCGATTCCTCTTTCAACAACCGCAATACCTTTGGTCCGTTTGGCCAGTTCGACATTCAGGGTTCTTCTCCGGCCAGCAAGACACCAATCGGCGATGACGATTTCTACCTCCAACCCGGCAGCTTTTCAGGGTGCAAGCTTGATTTCGGCAACGGCCTTTGCGCGCGCGACGGCACACTCCCGACAACCGCGGTTCGTTATAATACCATCTTTGGCAACAGCCTGATCAGCGCCAAGAAGCGCTACAACGCATCTGCGCTGCTCAACTATGAATTAACCGACAATGTCGAAGCCTATTTCGAGGGCAGTTTCTATCGCTCGGAAAGCAACCGTCAGCTTGACCCCTCTGCGATCCTGAGCGCGGTGCCGGTGGGCATTTCGAAAACCGCCTATTGGAACCCGTTCGGCCCCACGGGAAGTGTCAACAGGTTACCCGGAACCACCATCGCCGCAAGCGGTGTGGACGTGATTATGGAGCGCTACCGGTTTGTCGATGTCGGCAATCGCGATATTACGGTCGACAAGAACGTCTATCGGCTGGTTGGCGGACTGCGCGGCAATCTCGGCGCGTGGGATTTCGATACCGGCTTTGTCTATTCCGAAGCGGATCTGGTCGATCTGACGCGCAACCGTGTGTCGCTGACCCTGATGCAGCAACAGATCAATTTGACCACGCCCGATGCTTACAACCCGTTCAACGGAGGCTGCGTCAACTCCGATCCGGGGCTGGGCGATTGCACCCCCAACCCGCAAGCGTCGATCGATCCGTTTCGGATTGACGTCTATCGCAAGGGCGGCACCTCGCTCGCTCTGGCTGATTTCAAGGTCAGCCGTGACGATCTGTTCACTCTGCCGGGCGGCATCTCGGTGTGGCCGCAGGCATCGAATGGCGGCGTGAGACGTTCTATGATGATCGCGATCCGCGGCTCGATGGAACCATCACCTTCACCGACAGCGTGACCGGCGTTTTCAATGGTAGTGACGTTGCCGGCACCAGCCCATCGCCCGATACTAGCGGCAAACGCGAAGTCTATTCAGCTTTTGCCGAAGCGTTCGTGCCGTTGGTCAGCCCCGACATGGACATCCCGTTGGTAGAGGAGCTGACGCTCCAACTTGCTGGCCGGATGGAGCGTTTCGCGGACATCAAGGAAACGGCGATGGTGCCGCGTGTTGCCGTGGCATGGAAAACATTACCCGGCGTGACCTTCCGCGGTGCCTGGTCGCAGGGATTCCGCGCACCAAACTTGGTGCAGGTCAACGATGAAGGCACGACCCGTTCGAATACTCGCGACGATTTTGTGACCTGCCAAGCGCAGGTGGCAAAGGGCCTCCTGTCTAGCCTGGCTGCTTGCGCGGGTGCAGGCACGATCAGCTTCCGTTCGGGCACCGATAATCTCAAGCCCGAGGACAGCGAAAGCATCAATCTTGGTATCGTGCTTGAGCCAAGCTTCATTCCGGGTTTGACGCTGACGGCGGATTATTGGCGCGTCAAACAGACCGGTCTGGTTGGCACCTTTGGCGATGACAATGCCATCGCGCTCGATCTGCTTCGGCGCCTGAATGGCAGCACCAATCCGAATGTCATCCGCGCAGATCCGACCGCGGACGATATCGCGCTGTTCACCGGCACCGGCTTGGCGCCAGCGGGCAAGATCATTCAGGTGCTCGATCCCTACTTGAACCTCGACGGCCGCGTGTCGAAGGGCTGGGACTTTGGCATGTCTTACAGGGTGCCAGATTTTGGCGCAGGCAATTTTCGGCTTAGCCTCAACGCGGCGCGGCTAACCAGCTTCGTCCAGTCCGCCGGACCTGACGGGCAGGAAATTATCGATGGCATTGCCGCCGGCACGCTACCGCTTGACGTTACTGTCGGTGGTCTCGGTCAGCTGCTCGAAATCGAAGGTCGTCCGAAATGGCGGGGAACGGGCGCAATCAACTGGGACAGCGGCCCTGTCGCGATGAGCCTGTTCGGGCAATATACTGGTAAGGTCTATGATACCAGCGTGGTTCGCGATGTGCTGATCGTGTCCGACGATCCAAACATTAATTTCTATCCGGTCGAAGATCTGTTCACGATGACCTTCTCGATCTCCTATACGATCAAGAACAACACCGCGCTCGATGGAACAAGGTTGCGCTTTGCTGTGAACAATGTGTTCGACAAGGATCCACCGCTGGCCGATGAAGATTATGGCTTCTTCAGCGACCTGTATTCGCCGCGCGGCCGTGTGTTCCACGTCGAGCTTCGCAAGAAGTTCTAGCATTCAAATTTGGGCTGCATTGCGATTGGGCGAAGGGAGCTCTTCTTTGAACAAAGCTGTGTTTGGACTTGCCTTAATGTTGGCGGGGGCTGGCTGTGCCAATGCGCCCCCGCCGGCTCCAACCATGGCAACCAGCACGGCGCGTTGCCAAACAGCGGAAGCGGCCATTTCATTCGATTTCGAGGGTGCCTCGCAATCCCAATGCGTGATCGAGGGAGAACGTAGCTTCGGCATCCTGATCACTCCCGAACACGCCCCGCCGATCAATCCCAGCCCTTGGTATGCGTTGCGCTACGAAGCAAAAGGCAGCGCGCCCGTTACTGTGACCTTGCATTATTCAGGCGCAAAGCACCGTTATAGCCCCAAGCTGGATGATACGGCGGGCGGACAGGTTGGAGTGGAGTTGGAACAGGAAGGCGAAATCGCCAGATTGCTGCTGCCTGCCGGTTCCGGAACAATCAGCGGGCAGCCGCTCAGGACATCGCAATATTGCGATCGGCTATTAGACACTCTCGCAGCAGGCCCGGAAGCGCGCCGCATCGTACTTGGCCGTTCGCAAGATAGCCGTGCGGTCGAGGCTGTGCGGTTCGGATCGCCCGATGCCCCGAAACTGATTGTCCTGCTAGGGCGGGCGCATCCACCCGAAGTAACCGGCACCTATGCGTTCGATCCGTTTGTCGAGGCGGTTGAGCAGCGTCTGCGCGATGAGCCCTCGCTCGCGGCGCAATTTCAGGTTCTGGCTGTGCCACTGCTCAACCCCGATGGCGTGGCACTTGGTCATTGGCGCGCAAACCATGGCGGGGTCGATCTCAACCGCGACTGGGGCAAGTTTGCCCAACCGGAAACACGGGCGGTGGGCGATTGGCTGGCCGGTTTGCCGCCGCATATCCGCCCGGTAGCGATGCTTGATTTCCATTCAACACAGCGCAATCTGTTCTACGTTCAAGGGGAAGAGGCAAGCGAAGAGCAGGAGCAGTTTCTTGCCAATTGGCTGGTAGGAAAAGAAACGCGCTTTCCAGGCTACGCGTTTACGCTCGAGCGAAGCAACGCCAATCCCGGTTCGGGCACTTCCAAGAATTGGTTTCATGCCGCCTATGCCATCCCCGCCTATACCTATGAGGTTGCAGATAATGCAGATGAGGAGGCCACGCGGCGCGCTGCAGCGCAGCTTGGGTCTGACTTTATTGATGCGCTTGTTAAGATGGGCAATGTGCAAACTGGGACTACGCCTTAGGCTGCGCGGCGCCTGATTTATTCACCCAGATGGATCGGTTCGCTGTTTTTTGCGGCAGGCCGCAACAGCATCACGAGCGGGGCTGCGAGCACGGTGACCCACATCATAAACCAGAAATCATCGATATAGGCGACCATCAAGGCCTGACGCATGACCTCGCCATCGACAATTTGTAGCGCAGATGCGCCAAGTGTGCCCAGCCGGTCGAGCGTTGAAGGGTCGAGTATATCGAGACTGTTGGCGGTAATATGTTGGCCAATGTCGGCATGGCTGACCTGAGTATTGCGGCCCAGCAAAGTTGTTCCAATTGAAATGCCGATTGATGCACCAAGACTGCGCATCAGATTGAGCAGGCTGGCGCCATCGGTGCGGTGTCGCGGCGCAAGAGTGGCAAAGGCAATCATATTGAGCGGGATGAACACCAGCCCCATGCCGAGGCCTTGGATAAAGCCCGATACTATAATGGCATTGCTATCAATCGCGAGTGACCAATGTGCCATCTGCCAGAACGAATAGGCCGCAATTATCAGACCCGTTCCAACGATAATTCTCATATCCAGCATTGCAACCAATCGACCCGCGACCGCTATGCTAACGAGTGTACCAAGTCCGCGAATAGCCAGGAGCATGCCGGTATCGATCACCGGATATCCGAATAATCGTTGCAGCATCGGCGGCAGGATTGCGGAACTGGCGAACATGATCAAACCAATCACCGCCATAAAAATCAAACCGGTCAGGAAATTCCGGTCGGTGAGCAATTCGCCTTCAAACAATGGGTTTTTTCCGGTGACCATATGGATCACGAATAGCCAGAACGCGGAGATGCAAACCGCGCTCTCAATCCAGATTTCAGTGCTGTTGAACCAATCTTCACCGGCGCCCCGATCCAGCAACAATTGCAGTGCGGCAAGTGTAATGGCGAGCATTGCGAAGCCAAACAGATCAAAGCGGCGATTGCGTTTCGGTCTGTGCGGAAGCAGCGCCCACAGCAATGCAACGGTAATAATCCCGATTGGCACATTGACATAGAATACCCACCGCCAGCTGTAGCTTTCGGTCAACCATCCACCCAGGATCGGTCCGGAAATGGGGCCAAGCATAATTCCCATGCCCCAAATGGCCATCGCCCGGCCGTGACGCGACGGCGGGTTGATATCGAGCATGACGGCTTGGGATAATGGGCCGATAAATGCGGCAAACAAACCTTGCGTAAAACGGAACAGCACCATCTCTTCGAGATTGACCGCAGCACCGCATGCCATTGAAGCCGCGACAAACCCGCCAACCGAAATCAGGAACAATTGCCTCTGGCCAATCCTATCAGCCAGCCAGCCAGTGGTAGGAATGGCAATGGCCGACGCGATGATATAGCTGGTCAGCACCCAGGTGACGGTGTCGAACGTCGCCCCGAGGCTGGATTGCATATGCGGTATGGCGACATTGGCGATTGTCGTGTCGAGAATTTGCATAATGGTCGCGAGCATCACGGCAACAGTCAGCAAGCCCCGGTGACGAACCAAAACTGCGGGTACATCAAGCTGGGGTAGGCTCGTTGCCTCAGGATTTGCAGCAGTCGCCACAGTGCCGGCTCAGTTTTTCGCCGGTTTGCGCACATCGACCGTAACGGTGGCAGAAAGACCGGCGATCAATGCACGCGAAGACTGCGAATCGATGGCAATGCGCACGGGCACACGCTGCGTCACTTTGACCCAATTGCCTGTCGCGTTCTGCGCGGGAAGGATCGAAAATTCACTGCCGGTTCCCGCGCCGATGCTTGCAACGTGACCTTCGAGGACCAGCTCGGGATAGGCATCGAATTTAATCTTTGCCTTCTGGCCAATTTGCATATTGGCGAGATCGGTCTCTTTGAAATTGGCCTCGATCCAGCTTTTCTTGTCGGCAACCAGAGTCAAGGCAGGCAGGCCGGAGATCATCAGCTGGCCTTTGATCAGCCGGTCAGCCTGAGTCACGCGGCCATCCATCGGCGCGCGTACTTCAGTTCGGGAGAGATTGAGCATCGCCTGTTCACGGTTAACGCGTGCAGCAGCGACCGCAGGGTTTTGACCGGGCAGCGAGGGCGCGGTTGCGAGCTTTGCTTTGGCTTGAGCGGCTGCCGATACGGCGACCCGCAGTTGTTCCTGCGCCTGAGCAACCGCGTGCTGGGCTGCGTCATAATCTGCGCGGGTTGTGAAACCCCGGTCCCATAGCGCCTTTTGCCGTTCCAGCTTGCTTTGTGCGAAGGCAATATCCTCGCGCGCGGCGGAGATGTTGACCGAGGTCGCCTGATAGTCGGTCGCTTGCGATTGTACATCGACTTGGGCTGAGGCAATCGAGGCATCGGCCTGACGGATGGCAAGCTTGAACGGTTCCGGGTCTATCACGAACAGCAGATCACCCTTTTTGACCTGCTGGTTTTCAGCCACGGCCACGGTGATAATCCGGCCGCCAATTTCGGCTGCAATTGAAAGCTTGTCCTGTTGGACATAGGCATTGTCGGTTTCCACAGAGCGCCCGCTGATCATCCAGAAATACCCGCCAACCAGCGCGATTAACAGCGGTACGGACAGCATCAACACCAACCGGCCCCACCGGCGCGGCTCTTTCGCATTGGCAAGCGTCGCTGTTTTAACCTCGCTTTCGGCCGCAATGCCGCTTGCAGAAAGGGTATCTGCTTCAGCCATGTTCATGTGCCTCTTCG
>JBATLU010000160.1:0-8898 GCA_049289475.1 Pontixanthobacter sp.
AGCTTCTCCTGCACTGCCGCGAGATAGTCTTCGCGGTTGGTGTAGAAAAACTGCTCGCCGGTGCGGGTGTAATCGAAGAATTCCTGCAATGTGCCTTCGAACCCGACCTGCTTCATGATGGTGCGCATTTCGCCGTGGATGCGGTCAACCTCGCGCAGGCCGATGTTGTGGATCTCGTCAGCGGTTAGATCGGTGGTGGTGTAATTTGCCAGCAGTGCCTTGTAATAGGCCGCGCCTTCGGGGAAGCGCCAGATGCCGTCATCGGTGGGCGCAATCGCTTGCTGGCGCTTCATTTCGGTGAGAAGCCGTTCGTAGGCCGGACGGGCCGCATCGTTCCACGAATTTTCCGCCTGTGCCATCAGGTCTGCCGCATCAGCCGCAAGGGGATTCAGGGCAGTCAGCTTTGCGTCAAAATCCAGCAAAATTGCATTGTTGTCGCCCGCGGAGAGCAGATTTTCAATGTCGGAAATGACATAAGGATAGACCCAATCGGGCGGCATCACGCCTTCATCGGCACGTTCTTTTGATTGCGCGGTCAGCGTATCCATGGCCGCCCCCAGCCCATCGATCCGGTCAACATAGGCCGCCGCCTCATCAAGGTTCGAAACCCGGTGGATATTGATCAGAAACGCCGGAAGCCCGCTTTGCGCGCCGTTCATCTGGTCAAAAATATAACCATAGTTGCGATATTTGAACCGTTCGGCGCTGCGTTTCGCCTGCGCATCGAACAGGCGGTAGGACAGCGCATCCTCATCGGACAGCTTGGCCAGATCATAGGTCTCACGCATCTTTTGCACGGTCGATTGCTGCAATTCCTCTTGCTTCACATCGGCCGTGTCGGAGAAATCACCCCATTTGCTATAATCCCCGTCTCGCACACCGCGATAGGCCTTACCCATGGGTGACATCGCCAGTTGTGCCGCATCATAATCGGAAAAGAGTGCGCTAATGTCCGCCAGTTCAGTCGGAGCAGCCGCCACCGGTTCGGCAGCCACGCTCTGGACTTCGGCTTGCATCGGCATGCAAGCAGACAAGGCCAAAGCGGCGAAGGCCGAACTTAACAGGAAGTGCGTGCGGTTGGTCATTCTTGGCTCCTCGATCAGTTCAAGAGGCTCTAGACCAGAGGGGCGCGGATTGACCAGAGCAGCAGCGCAGTTTGCGACATCAAAGATGACAGCAAAAAAGGGGGCGGCCCCCTGTTTGGAAACCGCCCCCTGAAGTCGAGGAACTCTTTGCATTACTGCTAGAGCCCTTCGGGTCGCAAGGAGGCGTATATGCGACGAATCGATTCGCAGATTGTATGGACACGACAGTTTGCTGCCTTTGTTCATGACATTTGCTGTTAAAATCACCGCACAGCGCAGAATTTTGTTTCCCCAGCCACCATATCGACAGCCGCGCATGTCCTCGGCATAGCGATTCGCGATGATATTCCAGCTTCTCATGCCCGCTTTGTTCACGCTCGACCCGGAACGTGCCCACCGACTTACCATTGCCGGTCTCAAAGCCGCGCCCTCAGGGGCCAAGCCGCGCGCCGGCAAGCTCGCAACCAATATTGCGGGTATTACTTTCCCCAATCCGGTCGGCATGGCTGCAGGGTTCGACAAGGATGGCGAAGTGCCCGACGCAGTGCTCGGTCTCGGCTTCGGCTTTGCAGAGGTCGGCTCGATCACCCCCAAGCCACAGGCGGGCAACCCCAAGCCTCGGCTGTTCCGGCTGGCGGAGGACCGCGCGGTGATCAACCGGATGGGGTTCAACAATGGCGGCGCAGAGGCTGCTGCAAAAAGGTTGGTTGCGCGGAGATCGCGCGGCGGAATTGTCGGGATAAATATCGGCGCGAACAAGGATTCGGCAGACCGGATTACCGATTATGCCGACATGACGCGGATTATGGCGCCGCTTGCGACATATCTTGCGGTCAACATTTCCAGCCCCAACACACCGGGCCTGCGCGCTTTGCAGGATGAAGGGGCTTTGGTAGCGCTTCTCGATGCGGTGATATCGGCGCGAACCGAAGTTTGCGAGGCTGGCGGCCCGCCGATATTCCTCAAAGTCGCGCCCGACCTGACGCCCAAAGATGTGGATGCAATCACCCGCATTGCGATGGATAAAAAACTCGGTGCATTGATCGTTTCCAACACGACCATTTCACGCCCCTCGCTTGCATCGCATCATATAGCTGAGGCTGGCGGGCTTTCGGGTGCCCCGCTTCGACCGCTTGCGTTGCAGCGAATCCGCGACTTTCGTACTTCAACCGGCGGCGCTTTACCGCTGGTGGGTGTTGGCGGGATTGGCAGCGCCGAAGATGCGTGGGAGCGGATCAAAGCCGGTGCAAGCCTGGTCCAGCTTTATAGCGCGTTGGTCTATGAAGGTCCGGGATTGGCCCGCAAGATCACCAGGGGGATAAAGCAGTTGATGATGCGTGACGGCATTTCTACCATTGCCGAGGCGGTCGGGAGCGAATAGCACCTGCTGCTATGAACCATCCAATTTCCAAGGTTATATCAGCCGCTCCTTTCTTGGCCATCATTGCTCTGGGCGCCTGCAGCGCTGACAGCGCGCAAATGACCTCCACGCCAGCGCCAGAATCGGCGGCACCTTCAATGGGCGCGGTCAGTTCGGCCGATCCGCAGGCACAGGAGGCGGGGATGGCGATGCTGCGCGAGAGCGGCAATGCGGTTGATGCTGCGATTGCGACGATGCTGGCCCTGACCGTAGTCGAGCCGCAAAGCTCGGGCATAGGCGGCGGCGGCTTCATGCTGCGCGGCACAGCAGACGGCACTGTCGAAAGCTTTGACGGCCGCGAAAAAGCGCCCGCTGGCGCAAAATCCAGCTGGTTTCTCAATGACGACGGTACGCTCCCCTCTTTCGATGAATCGGTCAAAAGCGGGCTCAGCGTCGGTGTGCCGGGGAACGTTGCGATGACCGCGATGGCCCATGCCAAACATGGCAAATTGCCGTGGGCCAAATTGTTCGAACCTGCGATCAAACTCGCCCGCGATGGCTTCAAGATCAATCCGCGGTTACATGGCTATCTGGCCGATATGCCCGACCATGCGGGAATGAGCACGTTTGGCAAAGACCTGTTCTACGATGCCGATGGCGCAGCTTATCCGGTTGGGCATGTGGTCAAGAACGAGACGCTTGCGCAGACGTTCGAGGCTTTGGCGAGTAAGGGGCCCGAAGCTTTCTACAAAGGGCCGCGCGCCGCCGAAATCGTTACAACAATCGCCTCCGCTACGCCGCGCGATGGTGCGATGACGCTGGACGATTTTGCCGCCTATCAGCCGAAAACACGCGATGCAGCGTGCGGAACCTACCGCCTTTACCGCATCTGCAGCATGGGTCCGCCATCGTCAGGCGGTGTTGCCGTGTTGCAGATTCTTGGCATGCTCGAACGGTTCGATCTGACTTCCATGGGAGCGGACAATCCCGAAACATGGCACTTGTTTGTCGAGGCCCAACGCCTCGCCTATGCCGACCGCGAACTCTATATGGCAGATAGCGATTTTGTGTCGGTCCCGGTCGCAGGCCTGCTTGATCCGACCTATCTCGCCGGCCGCAGCGCGATGATTGATCCGGATTCGACCATTGCCGATGCCAGTGCTGGCATTCCCGCTGGCGTAAAGATTACGCAAGCGGACGGTGATGAACCCGAGGAGCACGGCACCTCGCATCTCGCGGCGGTTGACAGTTCAGGCACCATGGTCAGCTATACCTCAACTATCGAGGGGCCATTCGGATCGGGTCTGATGGCTGGCGGTTTTTACCTCAACAACGAGCTGACAGATTTCAGCCGCAATCCAACCGGCAAGGACGGAGCACCGGTTGCCAACCGTGTCGAAGGCGGCAAACGCCCGCGCAGCTCAATGTCTCCAACGGTGATCTGGGATCCGCAGGGCCGCCCTGTTCTGGCGATTGGCGCGGCAGGTGGCGGGACGATTCCGGTTTCGACAACCCGCAGCATCATTGGCGTGATCGATTTCGGTCTATCGGCTGAGCAAGCGCTCGGCCTGCCGTTTATCATGGCTTACGGCGATCAGATTATTGTCGAGCAGGGCACCTGGATGGAAACGTCGATCCCCCAATTCAAGGCACTTGGACATAGCAAAATCAGCCCGCGATCTGCCCCGATCAAGGGCGGCGCGGTCAAATGGACCGGCACCGAATGGGAAAGTGCACGCGATCCGCGGATCGAGAGCGGGGTGGAAGTACCATAGGCCCAAACCCGCAACACTTGCCCGCCGTGCCGCGAAAGCTTAAACCCTGTGGGTATGCCGCAAACGGATAATGCGGAGCCGGTAACGGGGTGAGGAGCGCGTTTTGCAATTAGGCGATATCGATACGGCCAAGAATCTGGTCGAACTGTTTTTGGCACGTGCTGACGCCAAGGGCAACGAGCCGTTTCTCGGGGCCAAACACGGCGGCGAATGGGTGACAATCAGTTGGCGCGAGACCGCTGACCGGGTGTGCATTCTGGCCGAGAATTTGCGCAAGATCGGCTTGGCCGATGGCGACAGGATCATGCTCGTGTCCGAGAACCGCCCCGAATGGTGTATTGCCGACCTCGCCATTATGGCGGCAGGCTGCATCACCGTGCCGACTTACATCACCAACACCGAACGCGACCACCTGCATATTCTCGACAATTCGGGGGCCAAAGCGGTCATTGTTTCAAACGAAAAGCTGTCGCAGCCGCTCCTGCCCGCGATTATGCGGTCGGGGATTGCCAATCACATCATCCCGATTGACAGCATAAGGCAGCACCAGTCGGGCGATCTGACCTGCCGCAGCTGGGAATCGATGCTGGTGGGTGATGCGGCCAAAGCGCGCGAGGCGGTGAGCGCGCGCATCGCCGCAATCGGACGCGATGCAACCGCCTGCATCATCTATACCAGTGGCACCGGCGGCGCGCCGCGCGGGGTTATGCAGCACCACGGTTCGATTTTGTGCAATGTGGCCGGGGCAGCGGAGATTCTTCAAAGCGACTTCGGACTTGATAAGGAAGAGCGCTTCCTCAGTTTCCTGCCGCTCAGCCATGCCTACGAACATTCGGGCGGGCAGTTTCTGCCAATCGGTGTGGGCGCGCAAATCTATTACGCTGAAGGGTTAGAAAAACTCGCCAGCAATATCGAAGAGACCCAGCCGACCATTATGGTGGTGGTGCCGCGCCTGTTCGAAGTGCTGCGTACGCGCATCATGAAGCAGATTTCCAAACAGGGCAAAGCGGCCAATTACATGATGGACCGCGCGCTTTCGATCGGGGAACATAAGGCCAATGCCAAAGGCAAGCTGCGACTGCGCGACCGCCCGATGAATCTGATTCTGGAAAAAGCGTTGCGTCCCAAAATCCGCCAGAAATTCGGCGGGCGGATCAAGGCGATGGTATCAGGCGGGGCGCCGCTCAACCCCGAGGTTGGAATTTTCTTCGACGCGATGGGCCTAACCATGCTGCAAGGTTACGGCCAAACCGAGGCCGGACCGGTGATCAGCTGCAACCGGCCTGCGGCAGGAATCGCTATGGACACGGTCGGGCCGCCAATGAAGGGGGTTGAATTGAAGATCGCCGAGGACGGCGAATTGCTCGTCCGCGGCGAGCTGGTGATGAACGGCTATTGGCAGAATGACGCAGAGACGAAACGTGCGCTGCACGGTGGCTGGCTGCATACCGGCGACATCGGCCATCTTGACGAAAAAGGCCGAATCAAGATCACCGACCGCAAAAAAGATATGATCATCAATGATAAGGGCGACAATGTTGCCCCGCAGAAAATCGAAGGCATGCTGACGCTGCAATCCGAGATATCCCAAGCGATGGTTTCCGGAGACAAGCGGCCGTATGTCGTGGGCCTGATTGTCCCCGATGCCGAATGGGCGCTCGAATGGTGCCGCGCCAATGACGAGAAATTCGATATCAAGGCGCTACAGGATCTCCCCGCTTTCCGCAGCGCGGTCAGCGACGCGGTAGCGCGGGTGAACAAGGATTTGTCGGTCATTGAAAAAGTGCGGCAATTCACCTTCGCCGAAGAGGCATTTTCGATTGAGAATGAAGAGATGACGCCGAGCATGAAGATCCGTCGCCACAAGATCCGCGAGCGGTATCAGGCACAGATTGACGGGCTCTATCGCGGATGAAGCACCTGTTGATTTTGTCTAGCGTTGCCATGCTTGCAGCTTGCACGACCGCTCGGGCTGATGATATTTTGCTACCGTCTGCTCTGGACGCAGGATGGGCCGGTGAAAAAGTATGCGAACTGATGCACCAAACCCCAACGCACCGCGTCTTGCGCTGCATATTCCCGCCCGGTGTCGGTCATGAGCGCCATTTTCACCCTGCCAATTTCGGTTATGCGCTGTCGGGTGGAACTATGCAGATTACCGATTCAAGCGGCACCCGAACTGCCGAAATTGCCACGGGTTCAAATTTCTCGAGCGGCGGCACCGCTTGGCACCAAGTGGTGAATATTGGCGACACCACGGTCGCCTATTTGATTGTGGAAGAGCTTTAGGGTCAGGGCCTAAGCCGCTTCTTTTTCAATAAATTCGGGATAGAAAGTCGGGCGAACATCGCTCCAGCCGGGGGCGGTGGCAGCCGCTTCGCTCAGACTTTGCAGCAACATTCTGCGCCGGTCAGGGCGGATTTGCGGCAGCGCGGCGGCGGCGCAAAAGGCACTCGGAAGCCAAGGCCGGGCATCCGCGCCCAGCAAGCGCTCATAAAGAAACCGGAACGATGAGAAGCAGCTTAGCCGCTCCTGTGCGAGATCGAAGGCGGCGACGCGGGTCAGCTTGCCGATAAAGCCCTCGATGGCTTCAAAGCCGGTGTCGCAGGGAATGCTGCCGCGCAGGAGCTTGAGTTCCTGATAGGCGACATATTGGCTGCGGATCGCGGCATTTTCAGCGGCGTCGCGCGCCCAGAGCTTGAATGCGTCTTGCCGGCCCAGTCCGATATCCAGACTGCGCTTGATATAACGCTGCTCGGCAGCATCGAAATTCGCAAATTCGCGCATTTCGGCAATGGTCAGCGATGCGGTACTAATAGTCGCCATGTTGGTGCCCCTTGGTTTCAAGGATCACCATCTCTCAACATGGTTAATTTTCCGTAAGCCATCTGTCTCAGGCGCAAAGAAAAAGGGCCGCGGTTACCCGCAGCCCTTGTGCTGTTTAAGTCTGGTAAGATTAGACCTTGTCGCCCAAAGCGCCCTCGATCTTGCCCTTGACTTGCTGAGCTTCGCCCTTGCGTTCTTGGACAACACCTTCAGCCTGCAGTTTCTTATTGTCGGTTGCCTTACCGACGGCTTGCTTCGTGTTGCCGATCGCTTCGTTGGCGAGGCCCTTAGCTTTGTCGATCATTTCACCCATGTGCTTTCTCCTTCGAAAATAGGCACCGCGACGTTGCGGTTCATAGGATCAACTGGCTGAGAACAAATAGGTTTCACTCCATGCGCTGAGTTGCACGGATATTGCGTTGGTTAGATTAATCCAGCAAGTGGTGAGCTCGGATCGGCATATTTGCGCGTGCCCATACGGCCCGAGAGATAGGCGTGCCGCCCTGCCTCGACCGCCAGCTTCATCGCACGCGCCATTCTGATCGGGTCTTTTGCTTCGGCAATAGCGGTGTTCATCAGCACCCCGTCGCAGCCGAGTTCCATCGCGACGGCCGCGTCTGACGCGGTTCCGACACCCGCATCGACCAGCACGGGTACGCTGGCGCCCTCTACGATCAAGCGGATTGTGACACGGTTCTGGATGCCCAGACCCGAACCGATGGGCGCACCGAGCGGCATCACTGCTACGGCTCCGGCTTCTTCCAATTGCTTGGCGGCAATCGGATCATCGACGCAATAGACCATTGGCTTGAAGCCTTCCTTTGCGAGAATTTCGGTTGCTTTGAGCGTTTCGCGCATATCGGGATAGAGCGTCCGCGCCTCTCCCAATACTTCCAGTTTGACCAAGTCCCAGCCGCCCGCCTCGCGCGCGAGGCGCAATGTGCGAATTGCATCTTCAGCAGTAAAGCAGCCTGCGGTGTTGGGCAGATAAGTGATTTTCTTGGGATCAATAAATTCAGTCAGCATCGGTGCCTTCGGATCCGAAACATTGACCCTGCGCACCGCAACGGTGACGATTTCCGCTCCGGACGCTTCAACCGCTGCGGCGTTCTCGGTGAAGTCCTTGTATTTTCCGGTTCCGACAATCAGGCGGGAATGGAAAGTTCGTCCGGCAACGGTCCAGCTGTCACAGGCTGCGCTTGTGTGGTCTCCGCCGCCGACAAAATGGACAATTTCAAGCACATCGCCATCGGCAATCGCGACCTCTGCCAGCGTTGAACGCGGGACAATTTCACCGTTGCGCTCAACCGCGACCTTGGCGGGATCAAGCTCCAGTTCTTGCACCAGCCCGGCAATGGTTGCGGCATGGCTCTTGCGAGCATCGCCGTTAACGGTGAGTGAGATTGGGGCGGTGCGGGTTTCAGACTGAGACATACCCAGCCAGATAGCGTTCAACGCGCGTCAGGCAAGTGTGATCGCAAGTTGAGGATGTGGCCCGCAGACACAAGCGTTACGCCGATCACGGTCAAAATCACTTCATGCATGCCGTGCGGGACCGCCAAAGCCCCGCCCATAAAGGTTAGCCCCATCATCGCCACGACGAAGGGCGCGGCGCGCCGGTGCTGGATCGCGCCCCAGCCGATGGCGACAGCGGCAATCACCAGCGCAATTGCCAATCCGATACGGTGAATGATCGGTGCAAACAGCAGTTCGCCGCCGAAGCCGAGCGCCGAGACCACGAGAATGCTGAGAATGCAATGCGCAGCGCATAGTCCCGATAAGACCACACCCGCACGGTCGAGCCGTCCGCGAATCAAGGATGTCACGCTTCGCATTGTACGCTCTATCTATG
>JBATLU010000161.1:0-2279 GCA_049289475.1 Pontixanthobacter sp.
CGTTTGTCTGGTTGGCATGGGCATCTATCTAGGGGCTATTGCGAAAAATTGAAAGTGCGGGAACAAAGTTGCTGTTTGAAATGTTGCAATGCAATAATCGATTCATATATCGGCGCTATGGCGCGCCCAGCATCACAGTACCGGACCACATCATGAGCAAGCAGCTTACCTTCTCCGCGACGATTTCAGCCCTGACGATGGCCTTGTTCGCACTGACGATGTCGGTCGGGGAGATGACCCAAGCTCCGTCCGCCTATGGCGCGGCGAATGCCGTACCGCTCAGCCTGTCGATCACGGCAGACTGACGCACCTGCTTAAATTACGAGACGGAGGCAGCTTCAAACTGTGAAGCCGCCTCCGCATTAATCACCTTAGTTGATTACAACAGTCACAGCGCGGCGGTTCTGCGCCCACGCCGCTTCGTTCGAACCCAGCGCAGCAGGGCGTTCCTTGCCATAGCTGACCGTATTGATCCGGTTGGCGGGCACGCCAAGGCTGGTGAGATAGTTCTTCGCTGAATTGGCGCGCCGTTCACCCAGCGCAAGGTTGTAATCGCGCGTGCCGCGTTCGTCGGCATGGCCTTCGACAGTCACATTAACATTGGTGTAGCGCATGAGATATTGCGCCTGCGTTTGCAGCGCAGCGGCATCGGCAGAATCAATGTTGAACCGGTCGGTGTCGAAATAAATCACGTTCTGACCGTTCACCGCATCAACGAAATGCTGCTGTGTGCCGATCCGCGGACCGGTATCGCCCGTATTGGTGTTGGTCGCCGGGCCCTCGATCGTCTGGGTAGAGGTCGGCGGCAGCATATCTGGTGCCTTGGTTTTGCAACCGGCAATGGCGATCGAGCTTGCGGCGAGAATGGCAAAGGTAGCGTACCGAGTATTCATAGTGCGTCTCCTAACGCTGAGTGAATGATGCGAACCATATTACAATAATCAACTGCCTTAGGGCAAAATCGGTCCCCAAGCCGGATCGGATCCGTCAACCGGCGTCGGCAATTTGCGTTCATTATTGCCGGTTAGGTCGACTTGCCAGATTGACGCTTGCCCCGAATTGCGCGCCGTGCGGAAGAACTGGATGATGCGGCCGTTGGGGGCCCAGGTCGGTGCTTCATCCTGCCAGCTATCGGTTAGAAAACGCAGATTTCCGCCGCCCGGCGTCATCACTGCAATCCGGAAATTGCCGCCGATATGGGTGAAGGCGATCTGGTCACCGCGCGGGCTCCATTCGGGCGTTGCAGCGCGGCCGCCGAAGAAGCTGAGCCGCTTCTGGTTGTCGCCATTGGCATCCATCACATAGATTTGCTGGCTGCCCGAACGGTCGCTTTCGAACACGATCTTGCTGCCATCGGGCGAATAGGAACCGCCGATGTCAATGCCCGGCGTATTGGTCAGCCGCACGCTGGGGCCGCCATCGGCAGAAACACGGTAAATGTCAGTATTGCCCGATACCGCCATCGAATAGAGCACCCATTTGCCATCAGGCGACCAGCGCGGGGCGAAGGTCGGATTGGTGCTCTGCGTGATCAGCGTCTGCTTGCCGGTGCCGATGTCATAGACATAGATGCGCGGATTCCCGTCGGTATAGCTAAGATATAGCAACTGGCGGTAATCGGGCGAATAGCGCGGGGTGAGCGCAGTAGAACGGCCGGTGGTGATGAAGCGGTGGTTGGCACCGTCGCTGTCCATAATCGCGAGCCGCTTTACGCGGTTATCCTTGGGACCGGTTTCAGCGATATAGGCGATCCGGCTGTCGAAGAACGGCTGTTCACCCGAAAGCCGCGAATAGACCAGATCGGCGCATTTATGCGCGGCGCGGCGCCAATCGCTGGGCGGAACCACCCAGCCTGCGCGGGCCAATTCGTCCTGCAGCGTCACGTCATACAGATAGCATCCGACCGTCAGCCGGCCATCAGCGCGCGCCCGGACATAACCATGCACCAGCATTTCCGCGCTGCGATTGCTCCACACCGCCCATGCTGGCGCGGTGATCTGGGCATAGCCCGACTGCGGCAGAGAATCGGGTCCGGTGGGTTTGAACAGTCCGTTGTTGCGCAAATCATTGAACACAACCCGCGCCAATTCCTTGCCCAATGCACCAGTGCCGTCGCTGCTGGCGGGGGTCGGCACATCGCGGTCGGTGGCGAAGCTGGCGATGGCAATACCGAGGTCTTCCCAGGCGCTATCGTCGGTGACGCTGCCCGAAAGGCCAGCTTCCTCCTCCACCGTCTCCACATTGCCCGATTGCGGCAAGGGCGCGCCCAAATCCTGCGC
>JBATLU010000162.1:0-2581 GCA_049289475.1 Pontixanthobacter sp.
CCTTGGAAAGGCAACCAGCCTTCCTTGCGGGCATTTCCGCCCGATATCTTCGTCATTTGGGCGCCACGACTGTGGAATTATTAGGTCCTGACCCTATGCGCCGCTGACAGAGCCCATCCATAGCTACGTGAATCGAAAAAGGGCGGCCCGTCTGGACCGCCCTTTCCTATATCTAACTTGCTCGAAAAGCTTATTTCTTGAGCGTGAGACCGCCAAACCGCTTGTTGAACTGGGCAACACGGCCGCCTTCTTGAAGCTGCTGCTTGCCGCCGGTCCATGCCGGGTGGCTGGTCGGGTCGATTTCCAGTGCGAGCGTGTCGCCTTCCTTGCCCCATGTCGACTTGGTCTGGAATTCGGTACCGTCAGTCATTCTGACGTTGATCATGTGGTATTCGGGATGTCCTTCGGCCTTCATGGCAATAATCCTTTGTGCGTACGGACCGGTTCCGACCGGACCTGCAATGAAACAAGAAGCGGCGCGATTAGTGGGTCTGGCTTAGGAATGCAAGCCCCGCCGCACCTGTATGAGAACGCAGACTGTTCGCATTGAAGCCGATGTAAAATTCAGCCTTTTGGCGGATCGGCAATCATCGCGGTGAATTCCGCCTCGCTGGCGGTCTTACCCTCCACACTAGCGCGGCCCTTGAACTTATATACCCGGCTTCGTTTCTGAAGAAATTCAACCTCCAGATCGAGCAAGCAGCCAGGTGTTACCGGCGATCGGAACTTCGCGTTGTCGATGCCCATAAAGAACACCAATTTTCCAGTTCCCGCAAGCTCCAGCGTCTCGATACCGAGAATTGCTGCTGCCTGCGCCATAGCCTCGATTTGCAAAACGCCGGGCATAATTGGAGCGCCCGGGAAATGCCCTTGGAAGAATTCCTCGTTGAAGGTCACAGCCTTCACCGCATGAATCCGCTCTCCAAGATCAAGCGATTTGACCCGGTCTACCAACAACAGCGGATAGCGGTGAGGCAGAGCCTTGAGCACCTTGTGAATATCGTAAGCGAAAGGCTCGCTCGTTTCGTTGCTCATTGCCCTGCCCCCAAGGTGATTGAATTAACGGCCGCTGGGTGCTGCTGGCGTTTCACCAGCTGGTGCAGCAGGTGCTTCGGCTGCGCGCTTAGCTGCTTCACGCTGCACCAGACCGATGATGATCTGCTGAACCGCTTGGTGCATTTGAGCCGTATCCTGACGCGGACGGTAATTTTCCGGCGGGAAAGCACTAACCGTGGGCAAGCGCTGATCAACAACAGCCAGAATGTCATTGGTAACGTCGACACCGTCAGCCATGTACAAAAACGCGTCTGGCGTCAGCATGATCTGGATCTTTTTGGCGTCGATCACCTGTTTGCGGGCATTGCCGTAGTCATTGAGCAATTGTTCGATAACATAATATTGCGCCAGAGCGATGGGCCTGCTGACCAGGTCTGCCTGGTCCTGCTTGTCGCCAATTTGCTTTACCAAAGCGGGGTTCGCGTCGACTTCTGCCTGCGACACATCGCCATCCTTGTTGGTATCGAGGCTCTCCGTCATGGTCGATGCCTCGCGCCGCAACGTCGATACCTGAGTTATTTGCGCTGCATAAGTCTGGTTGATTTGCTCATAAGCAGCAACACGCGCCTTTGACTGTACAAACACGGCTTCTTCGCTGCTGGTTGCAATGGTTGTTCCCGGCGCGGTAGCGGTCGCTGCGTGAGCAACTGGTCCGGAAAGAATCAGACCAGCAGAAATCATTGATTTGATTAGAATTTTCATTAGAATTGAGTTCCTACATTGAACGTAAATCTCTTGGTGTCGTCGCCCGGCTGTTTTCTCAGGGCGTGTGCGAAATCGATCCGGAAAGGACCAAACGGTGAATTCCAATTGACCCCGATACCAATCGTAACGCGCGGCGACGAACTATCACCCAAGAACACTTCCTGGAAGGGAGCAATCGTCTGGTTGAGCGGTGAGAGCGGTTGATTGTTGCTGTCCACCGTATCGGTAGTCGAGAGTCCGTTTTCGCTAATAAACAGCAAGTTACCATTTGCATCGCGCACCTGAAACGCCAATCCACCGGGGAAAGGACTATTTTGTAATTGCGGTGTCTTAATGTTAAACAGTGCACCAACATCCATAAAGATTGATGGGCGTAGCCCCAATTCGCGCGCACCAGTGCCAAGCGGAATTTCAAGCTCCGCACGGCCCAGATAATATGCATTCCCGCCAATCGAATCGTCTGAAACGCGGTTGCGGTCAGTTACGATTTGGGGGCCACCATTACCGTCATCGATAATCGGCTGACGCAAAACACGAGGCCCGACACCGCGAATATCAAATCCGCGGATTTGTGGTTCACCGAGGAAGAACCGGTCCGTCAGGCGAACTTCATCTCCGCCATAACCATTGATGACCCCGCCCTCACCTGAAAGTGAAAAGATGAAATTATTGAAAACATTCCAATATCGCGTCGCCTTGCCTCGGGTCCGGATATAGCTAACCGAACCACCTAGTCCGGCGACTTCAGCCGTCAGCGACACATTCAAGCCGCGCGTCGGACGATAGCGGTTGTCCAAATTGTCGAATGCCAGCGTCATAC
>JBATLU010000163.1:0-9634 GCA_049289475.1 Pontixanthobacter sp.
CTCCGGAACCGCCGCTAATCGCAGGTTCGCCTGATACGGAGGACGAGCCGCTGGCGCGCCCGTCAACGCTCGAAACGCCGCTGGCAAGATCGATCACCAGCCGCCCGCCATTGAGTGTATCGGTGCCGCGGCGCAGGCGGACATTGCCCGCCACGGTGATAATCCTGCGGTTGAAATCATACACCGCGACATCGCCGCTCGCCGCTTCGGTCCCGCGCGTAATCCGCACCCCGCCCGTTGCGGTGATGCGCTGGATCTTTAGCGAGCCTGCGTCGGTGTAATTGACCAAGGTGCGCGCTGCCTGAAGATGCAGACCGGCCTGAAGAATATCGACATTGCCCGACAGGATCACGCGGTTCTGCCGGTCCTGCAATTCAATCCGGTCGGCGGCGTAATTCACCGGAGCGTTGGAATTGTGCGATGCGATTGCTTGTGCGCGCAATTGCATGCCGCCAATCGCGACCACGGTTAGGGTAAAACCGATTAACGCCGATTGTGCGGCCTGGCGGAGTTTCGGGTGAAACAGATTGGTCATTACGGCATCCTTAGCTTGCCGGGGGTCATACGCAGCCGCGCATTGCCGTCGAGTGTAACGGTCCGCTCGGGTAAATCCACTACCAGCCGGTTGGCTGAGAAAGTCCCGGCCGGTACGGTGCCGCTTACGCCGCCGTCGCCGACCATGGTGCGGGTCTTCAGATTGATCGATACGCCGTTTGCGGTCAAGCTGTAACCGTCGGCTGCGGTCATGCGTACACCTGAGGGCACGCTCATCACTTCTTTGTCGATGTCATAGGCACCGGCCTCTGCGCTGATGCGTGCTGGCCCTTCGGGCAAGAGCATTCGTGCGACCAGATCCTGCATGCGCACAATGCCTTCGGTTCCGGAACGCTGAACCGCCTCGCCTGCTGTCAGTGAAAAAGGTCGGCCTTCATTATCCTGACCGCGATAAAGCGCATTGTCGATCCGCAGCCTTTCGTCGATGACCGCGACTTTGTTACGGTCAAGCAGGAAGCTGACTTCGCCGCGCGGTGTAAGCGGGGTAATCACCATCAATGCCGCAAGGACACCCACACCCATTGGCAGTGCGGCACCGAGAAATTTCACCAGCCGGTCGTGCGAACCACCGGGCATAGCAAAATGCTGCCGCGCGTTGCGCAGATCCTTCGCCCGTTGCGTTTCGATGCGTGGTTGCTGGCCCATCGGGCTGGAATGGTCCTTCGCAGCTTAAGCGTGGCTGAAAATGTCGTGATCGGCCCAGCCGGCCAGATCAAGCCTCGCTCGGGTGGGCAGGAAATCGAAACAGGCTTGCGCCATTTCGGTGCGTCCTTCGCGCGCGAGACGCTCGACGAAAATGGTGTGCAAACGGTGCAAGAAGCGAACATCCGATGCGGCATAGTCTCGCTGCGCCTCGTTGATCTCGGGCGCGCCCCAATCAGAGCTTTGCTGAACTTTCGACATATCGCCCGACAGCAGTTCCATCACCAAATTCTTCAGACCATGCCGGTCGGTATAGGTGCGGGTCATCTTGCTGGCGATTTTGGTGCAGAAAACAGGGCTGGCTTCGACACCGAGGTAATGTTCGATTGCCGCCAGATCAAAACGAGCGAAATGGTAGAGTTTCAACCGGCTTTTATCCGCCAGCACAGATTTCAAATTGGGCGCATCATAGGCACTGCCGACTTTGAAGCGGACGAGGTGCTCATCCCCGTTACCGTCGCTGATCTGAACCACGCACAGGCGGTCTCGCGGGGTTATCAGCCCCATGGTTTCGGTGTCGACAGCGACGGGCCCTGGCGCAAGCACGCCTTCGGGGAGATCTTCTTCGTGGAAATATACGGCCATAGACAGCCCTTAGTCGCATCGGGGATTAAGTGGAAGAGGCCGATGACACTATGCGCTAATCGCCTGTAGGCTGCGTGCATGATAGAAGACTCTATTCCTGAAAGCTGGCGCAGCGTGTTGGAACCTGCGTTGAACACACCGCAGGCGCGGCAGCTTGGCAGCTGGCTTAGGGAACAAGAGACGGAAGGCAAGGTGATCTACCCGCCGCGCGGTGAACGGTTGCGAGCGTTTGAACTGACACCGCTGGATCAGGTCAAAATCGTGATTCTGGGCCAGGACCCATACCATGGCCCGGGGCAGGCACACGGGTTGGCGTTTTCGACCGCGGTCAACGTCCGGATACCGCCTTCGCTCGCGAACATTTATAGGGAGCTGGAGGCCGATCTTGGCATCGCCCCTGCGTCACATGGAAATCTGGAGCATTGGGCAAGGCAAGGCGTTTTGCTGCTCAACAATGCACTGACGGTGGAGGCGAACAAGGCGGGAAGCCATGCCAAGGCGGGATGGGCTGCAATTACCGATGCTGCGATTACAGCCGTGGCGCAGCGAAAAAGCCCGACCGTTTTCATCCTGTGGGGCAGCCATGCGCAGGCCAAAGCCGCGCGGATCGCGGCGCTGCAGAGCCCGACGCCCCATTTGGTCCTGCGCAGTGTGCACCCGAGTCCGCTATCGTCCTATCTCGGGTTCTTCGGCTCACAACCCTTTAGCAAGGCCAATGATTTCCTGACGGCGAATGGCCGCGGACCGATAAATTGGTGATTTTCGCGCATGATTGAAGACAATGATATGCATATTGGGGATTACGGCTGGGCCGCGCACGCGCCGCATTCGTCGCAATATCTGAATCCGGTCGTGCTGGAGCTTGTGCAGGCTGCGGGCGGTCAGACAGTGCTAGATGCAGGTTGCGGCAATGGCGAGCTGGCGGGCTATCTCGCTTCGCATGGCTATCGACTTTCCGGCGTAGATGCTGACGCAGAGGGAATTGCGATTGCCCGGCGGCGTTTTCCAGATTGTAATTTCGCGGTGAGCCGTTTCAGCAAGGATCCCAAAGCCGTTTTCGATCTGGTTGTGTCAACCGAGGTTGTTGAACATCTCTATGCGCCGCATGAATTGGCGAACTATTGCTTCGATGCGTTGCGTCCGGGCGGCACGTTCATCATCAGCACGCCCTACCACGGATATTTCAAGAATCTCGCTCTGGCGCTCTCCGGGCGTTGGGGACGGCATTTGGCGCCCAATTGGCATGGCGGCCATATCAAGTTCTGGGACCGGCAATCGCTAACCGGATTGCTCGTGGAAGCAGGATTTGTCGTGACCGGCTTCCGCGGAGTAGGACGTATGCCGCTCCTTTGGAAAAGTATGGTCCTGATCGCACGAAAACCGGGCTAATTTGCGAACTTTCGGAGATCAGAACGTCGTGGTCAGCCTCAATCCGGTGGTAACGCCGAGATCACGCAAGGTTACTGCCGAATCGACAATCTGCACATTGGCGGTCAGGCGGATCTGGTCAGAAAGCCCCAAAGTGTAGAATGCCTCGACGCCTTCTTCATCTTGCAGCGCGACCCGATTGCGTAGGGCATCGACCAGCCCATCGGCCAGCGAATAGCGGAAATAATTAATTCCGAAACGATCTTGCGGGCGGAACCGCGGGTTACCCGATATTCCAATAAATCCACTTACATCAAGGAATGTCGGGTTGCCATTGGACCAATAAACTTGCCCGAACAGGCCAATGCCCTTGCCCGGATGCGCCGCATCCATACTGAGGTATTGTTCGAATGCAAAAATTGCGCTGAACTCGCCTTTGCGGTGACCAAAGGGTGATCCGGGCGCGGGAACGAGCGCGGCGGGCAATGCATCAGCTGCCAGCTCGCTGCGCGAAGATGCGGCAATTTTGAGCGAATAGAAGCCGGGCTTGCCACCTATCTTGGTCGGTAAAGTCGCAGAGGCGAGAACGCCCACACCCTTTGAAAAAGGATCTTCGAGCCCGCTTCGCCGCGATTGCAATTCAGGGTCGAACACCAGCACGCGAAACAGCAATTTCTCGGTTGGCACATTGAGCATCGCGCCGGTCACCGAACCGGGCACAATGGCGCTGGGCGGCAAGGCAAGCGACAGATTCTGGAACCCTTCGTGACCGCCGCCGCCTTGCACCGGAATATGCCCCGCAAGATCGAGAATATTGATCTTGCCGACGGTCAGGCTGGTTCCGCTCTTCCAGCGTTTGGTGACATTGATCGACAAATCGAACACATCGCCGTCACCCGGGTAGAACAGCAACGTGTTGGCAGGGATCAAGCCAATTTCACCATTGCTGCTTTTGCCATATTTGAATTCGGGATGGAAATGTATCGAAAGGCTGTCATCGAGCCCGACCGCGCTGCCCTTAACATCAACATATGCGTCAATTTTGCCGCCATAGCGGAGCGTGCTGCGTGCACTCCCCGATACGGGCGCGTCGACAAATTGTGACCAGACCACACTGGTCGAAGTCTTGTCCTGCGGTTTGGCTGCGGCTGGCGGTGTTGCCTGATCCGCGCTGGCGGGAGCTGCAACTGCTGCGGCCCCAGCATCCGGCGCCGCTTCTTGAGCCGCGGCCGGGATGGAGGCTAAACCCAACCATGCCGAGCCCAAAAAGAGTGCGACATGAAGAGGATTTGGACGAATTCGGGCGCAAATTCTGGAAGTGTTTTCAATCATATTTGTCCGTTGCGCGGCAAACGCGATCAATGCGTCTGCAGTCGCCCCCGCTCCTGACTATCACGGATCTGCACACGTCCTAAAGCAGTCCGAAGTTTATTATGAGAGTTGTTTAACTTGTAAATTTTCGTTGGAAAAGCTGAATGTTAGACATCCACTCCATCTTGGATGCTTCTGTTGTTGCTTTACCACAATTCGTCAAGAATTAGCGGGGTAGTTCGCTTGATCCCATCAGGGCCGCATCAACCGCACGTGCGCATTGCCGTCCCTCACGAATCGCCCATACGATCAGGGATTGCCCCCGCCGCATGTCGCCGCAAGCAAAGACATTGGCTTCGCTTGTGGCATAATCGTCGGTGTTGGCCGCAACATTGCCGCGTCCGTCGAGTTTGACATCGGCGCGGTCCAGCAGCCCGCGTTTGCGCGGACCGGTGAAGCCCATCGCCAGCAGAATCAGGTCAGCGGGCAAGACAAATCCGCTGCCTTCCACTTCAACCATCTGCCGGTCTTTCCACTCCACCCGAACGCATTCGAGGCCGGCAACATCGCCGTCTTTTTCGACCACCCGCTTGGCCAAGACTGACCAGTCGCGCACCGCGCCTTCTTCGTGGCTCGAGGATGTCCGCATCTTCATCGGCCAATCGGGCCAAGTCATCAGCTTGTCTTCTTTCTCGGGTGGCTGCGGCATGATTTCGAGTTGAGTGACGCTTGCCGCGCCTTGCCGGTTGGAGGTGCCAACGCAGTCACTCCCGGTATCGCCGCCGCCGATAACAATCACGTGCTTGCCTGTGGCTGTAAGCGTGCCGCGCGGTGCCGCTCGAACTTCTTCATCGCCGGCATTGCGTTTGTTTTGCTGGGTCAGGAATTCCATCGCCGCGCGCATGCCGGGCAATTCCGCACCGGGTATATCGAGCATCCGGGCTTCTTCCGCGCCGCCCGCGAGCACGATCGCATCGAAGTTTTCCTGTAGCGCTTTGAAGCTGACTTCAACGCCGACTTCGGCAGAGGTTTTGAAGGTCACACCCTCAGCCTCCATCTGGACACCGCGGCGGTTGATTAGGTGCTTTTCCATTTTGAAATCAGGAATGCCGTAACGCAGCAAGCCGCCGATCCGGTCATTCTTTTCAAACACGGTTACGGCATGGCCCGCACGCGCCAGTTGCTGCGCGCAAGCGAGGCCCGCTGCGCCGGATCCGATCACGGCCACGCATTTTCCGGTCTGGACCTTTGCGGGCTGCGGCTTGATCCAGCCTTCCTTCCATCCGCGATCGACGATCGCGCATTCGATGCTTTTGATCGTCACCGGCTTGTCGATGATGTTGAGTGTGCAGCTCGCCTCGCACGGGGCAGGGCAGACGCGCCCGGTGAATTCGGGGAAATTGTTGGTCGAATGCAGCACTTCCAGTGCGTTCTGCCAATCACCTTTATAAACGAGATCGTTCCAGTCGGGGATGATGTTGTTTACCGGGCACCCATTGTGGCAATAGGGAATGCCGCAATCCATGCACCGGCTGGCCTGCTTTTTCAGCGCGGCCTCGTCATGCGGAACCACGAATTCCTTGTAATTGTTTAGCCGTTCTTTGGGATCGAGATAAGTCCGGTCCTGCCGGTCAACCTCAAGAAAGCCTGTGTCTTTACCCATGATGCCTAACCCTTATTCCGCCGCGACCGAGGCGGCTTCTTCGCGCTCGGTTTCGAGTTGGCGAAGCGCTCGCGCGTAATCGCGCGGCATGACTTTGACGAAGTGTGCCAGCGTGTTGTCCCAATCATCGAGCATCCGAGTGGCCCGGGCAGAGCCGGTATGCAGCTTGTGCCGCTCGATCAGGACTCTCAGCCGTTCGGCATCGTGGTGCAGCATATCACCCATGCCGAAATCATTGACAGTGGACGGGCGCTGCTGCGGCCGGCCTGTGCCATCATCTACATCTGGCTCTGCCGAAATCGGCAGGAGGTCAACCTGCGCCGTGTTGCAGCGCTGCTCGAAAGTGCCTTTGGGGTCATAGACATAGGCGACACCGCCGCTCATGCCCGCCGCAAAATTGCGGCCAGTCCGCCCCAGCACTGCGACCACGCCGCCGGTCATATATTCGCAGCAATGGTCACCCGCGCCTTCAACCACCGCGATAGCACCCGAATTGCGCACGGCAAACCGCTCGCCAGCCACGCCTTCGAAATAGGCCTCGCCAGCGATTGCGCCGTAGAGCACGGTATTGCCGACGATGATGTTCTGGCTGGGATCGCGGTCCACGCCTGCTGGCGGCCGCACAATGAGCCGCCCGCCCGAAAGCCCCTTGCCGACATAATCATTGGCATCGCCGGTCAGATCGAGCGTGACCCCGTGTGCCAGCCATGCGCCGAAGCTCTGGCCTGCAACGCCGGTCAGATTGATCCGGATTGTGTCCGCTTTCAACCCGGCATGACCATGTGCTTTGGCCACCTCACCCGATAGCATCGCACCAACCGTCCGGTTGACGTTACGGATATCCATGTCGATTTGGACAGGCGTGCCTTTGGTCAGCGCGCCTTGGCATTTTTCGATCAGGATATTGTCCATCGCTGCCGCGAGGCCGTGGTCCTGGTTCTGTGTGTGATGGAGTTTCCCACCTTCGGGCAGATCAACAACATGCAGCAATCTGCCAAGATTGATGCCTTCAGCTTTCCAATGGCGGTCAACCCGCTTGGTATCGATCCGGTCGACCCGGCCAACCATGTCCTCGATCGTGCGGAAGCCCATTTCGGCCATGATTGACCGCAATTCTTCGGCGACGAAGAAGAAGTAGTTGATCACATGTTCGGGCGTGCCAACAAACCGCGCCCGGAGCACTGGATCCTGCGTCGCGACACCGACCGGACAGGTGTTGAGATGGCATTTGCGCATCATGATACAGCCTGCCGCAATCAATGGGGCGGTGGCAAAGCCAAATTCGTCTGCGCCCAGCAAAGCGCCAATCGCGACATCGCGGCCCGTGCGAAGCCCGCCATCGACCTGTACTGCAATGCGGCTGCGCAAATCGTTGAGGAGCAAAGTCTGCTGCGTTTCAGCCAGGCCGATTTCCCAAGGGCTGCCTGCATGGGTCAGGCTGGTCAGCGGCGATGCGCCGGTGCCGCCTTCGTAACCCGAAATAGTGACGTGATCCGCCTTACACTTGGATACTCCGGCTGCGACCGTCCCAACGCCCACTTCGGAGACAAGCTTGACCGAGATACGCGAAGAGGGCTGCACATTCTTCAGGTCGTGGATCAGCTGTGCCAAATCCTCGATCGAATAAATATCGTGGTGTGGTGGCGGGGAAATCAGGCCTACGCCCGGCGTGGCATGGCGCACTGCACCGATCCGTTTATCGACCTTGTGGCCGGGCAATTGGCCGCCTTCACCGGGCTTTGCGCCCTGTGCCATCTTGATTTGGATATCGTCTGAATTGACCAGATATTCAGTCGTGACGCCGAAACGACCACTGGCAACCTGCTTGATCCGGCTACGCATCGAATCCCCGTTCGGCAGCGGTGTGAAGCGTTCAACTTCCTCACCGCCTTCGCCGGTGTTGGACCGGCCGCCGAGCCGGTTCATTGCGATGGCCATGGTGCTGTGCGCTTCATGGCTGATCGATCCGAAGCTCATCGCGCCGGTGGAGAATCGCTTGACGATTTCCGATGCCGATTCGACCTCATTGAGGTCGAGCGGCTTGTCTGCCGGCTTCAATTCCATCAGCCCGCGGATGGTCAGTAGACGTTCGGATTGCTCGTTGATTGATTTGGCGAATTCTTCGTAATTCTTGGGGTCGTTACGCCGGACCGCATGCTGCAGATCGGCGACATTGCCAGGTGTCCAAGCGTGGTCTTCGCCGCGCAGACGATATTGGTAAATCCCGCCGACATCGAGCATACCCTTGTAAAGCGGGTTGGTGCCGTGCGCGGCGGCATGGCGGCGCACGGCCTCTTCTGCCACTTCCCTCAGGCCGATGCCCTCGATGGTGGTCGCAGTGCCTTTAAAGTAATTTTCGATGAAGTCGCTCGACAGACCTACAGCGTCAAAAATCTGCGCGCCGCAATAGGATTGATAGGTCGAAATGCCCATTTTGGACATGACCTTGAGTATGCCCTTACCGACTGCCTTGATGTAGTTCATCTCGACATCGGTCTGCGACAGATCGGCGAATTTATCTGCCCGCAATTGTTCCAGCGTTTCAAAGGCGAGATATGGGTTGATGGCTTCTGCGCCATAGCCAGCGAGCACGCAGTAATGATGCACTTCGCGCGCTTCACCGGTTTCGACCACCAGGCCGGTCTGCATCCTTAGGCCCTGACGGACCAGATGATGGTGCACGGCGGAGGTCGCCAGCAATGCCGGGATGGGAATCCGGTCGGCGCCCTGTGCGCGGTCGGACAGGACCAGAATATTGTGGTCTTGCAGAACTGCCTCGGTCGCCGCCCAGCACATTTCCTTGAGCGCCAGTCTCAGCCCCTTGGCACCTTTGCGGGCATCCCAAGTGATGTCGATCGTCTCGGTTCGGAACGCGCCGTCCAGCGCCGCTTCGACTGAGCGGATCTTGGCCAGATCTTCATTGGTCAGGATCGGTTGGCTGACTTCGAGGCGCTTATGCGTACCTGCATCGCGGCCGAGCAGATTGGGGCGCGGGCCGACCATCGAAAGCAGGCTCATCACCAATTCTTCGCGGATTGGATCAATCGGCGGGTTGGTCACTTGCGCGAAATTTTGCTTGAAATAATCGTACAGCAAGCGGCTTCGGTTCGACAGAACCGCAAGCGGTGTATCGGTGCCCATTGATCCGATCGGATCTTCGCCATTCATCCCCATCGGCTCGAGGAATTTGGAGATGTCTTCTTGCGTGTAGCCGAAGCTTTGCTGGCGCTGCAGCAGGCTGTCGGTCGCGTCTGGCACATGCGCCAACTCAGGCTCGATCGTGTCGAGATCTTCGAGTTTATACTGCGCCTTGTCGAGCCATTCGGCATAGGGATGCGCTGCAGCAAGCCCTGCTTTGAGTTCGGCATCTTCGATGATCCGTCCTTCTTCGAGGTCGATCAGGAGCATCTTGCCCGGCTGTAACCGCCATTTGCGGGTGATGTCCTGTTC
>JBATLU010000164.1:0-3508 GCA_049289475.1 Pontixanthobacter sp.
ATTTTACTGCGCTTCAGCGGCAATGCGGCGGTCGAGGCAGGAGAGAAATTTATCACCGCCCTGCCCGACCATGAATTCGCGATTTCCGGGCAATTGGTGGCCGACGCGGTGATCACCAGCGTCGAACATACATTGCTGCCGCAGCCGCAGATACAGGTCGAATGCGAGCTGTTACTGCTGCTCGACGGCTGAGACTTAGCCAGCGCTTTCGCGGCGGATCACCAGATTGCGGATTTCCGACATATCTTCCATCGCGAAACGGATGCCTTCGCGGCCAAGGCCGGAATCTTTCACCCCGCCATAGGGCATGTTGTCGACGCGGTAGGATGACACATCGTTCACCACCACACCGCCGACATCGAGCGTATCCCACGCGTCGAGCACCTTGTGAATGTCACGGGTGAAGATGCCCGCTTGGAGGCCGAACTTAGAATCATTGACCTGCTTCATCGCCTCGCCGAAGTCGCTGAATTTGCTCAGCAGTGCCATTGGTCCGAACGCCTCCTCACGGTTGGCATCGGCGGCGGGATCGACATTCTCTAGCAAGGTCGCCTCGAGCATATTGCCTTCGCATCCGCCGCCGCACAGCAGCGTTGCGCCGCCCGCAACCGCCGCATCGATCCAGCCCTTTAGACGCGCGGCCTCCCCGCGTGAGATCATCGGGCCGATAAAGGTTTCGCGCTTCTTTGGGTCGCCTGAAACCAAGGTCTTGGTCTTGGCCACCAGCATTTCGCGGAATCTGTCGTAGATATCTTCGTGGATGATAATCCGCTGCACCCCGATGCAGCTTTGGCCTGACTGGTAGAACGCACCGAAAATAATCCGCGCCAGCGCATGGTCGAGATCAGCATCCTTATCGACCACCACCGCAGCATTGCCGCCAAGTTCGAGGATAACCGGCTTCTTGCCAGCCTTGGCCTTCAAATCCCAGCCGACACCGGGCGAACCGGTGAAGCTGAGCAGCTTCAGCCGCTCGTCCGTAGTAAACAGATCGGCCCCGTCACGGCTTGCAGGCAGGATCGAGAATGCGCCTTCGGGCAGATCGGTTTCCGCCAACACTTCGCCCATGATGATCGCGCCAAGCGGTGTCTTGCTCGCCGGTTTCATCACAAACGGGCAACCGATCGCTATGGCCGGGGCGATCTTGTGCGCGGCCAGATTGAGCGGGAAGTTGAAGGGCGAGATGAAGCTGCACGGCCCGATCGGCACGCGCTTCCACATTCCCATATAGCCTTTAGCACGCGCCGAAATATCGAGCGGCTGGACCTCGCCGTAATTGCGCGTTGCCTCTTCCGCAGCGATTTTAAACGTATCAATCAGACGGCTGACTTCGCCCTCGGCATCATTGATCGGCTTGCCCGCCTCGACGCATAGCGAATAGGCGAGCTCGTCAAACCGCTCGCGAAAACGGGTAACGCAATGTTCCAGCACCGCTTGCCGTTCGAAACTCGCCATTTTCGCCATCGGCTCGGTCGCACGCACTGCCCCCGCAATCGCCTCGTCGATAATATCGGGCGTGGCGAGCGCGGTACGGAAGGCGACTTCGTTGGTGAATTTATCCGTCACCTCCAAATCGGTGTTGGGCAACACCGCCTTGTTGTTGAGGTAGAGCGGATAAATCGCTTTTAGCTGGACCATTCAATTACTCTCTTGTCTCGGCAGTTTCAGAGCTTCTTCGAAAGCTCTTTGATGTCGTGATTCAGGATTTGGTCGTTCTCGGTGTAATCAACCGGGCAATCGATCAAATGCACGCCCGGCGTATCGCGGCAATGGGCGAGCACTTCCTTCAAATGATCGGCGCTTTCCACCCGGTGGCCCTTGGCACCGTAGCTTTCGGCATACATCACGAAGTCTGGGTTGCCATAGGTCAGCCCCCAATCTTTGAAGCCCATATTGGCCTGTTTCCAGCGGATCATGCCGTAAGCATCATCGCGTAGGATCAGCACGGTCATATTGAGCCCGAGGCGGACTGCGGTTTCCATCTCCTGGCTGTTCATCATGAACCCGCCATCGCCGCAAATCGCCATGACCTTACGTTCAGGATAGAGCATCGCGCTCATCATCGCAGACGGCAGGCCCGCGCCCATGGTGGCAAGAGCATTGTCGAGCAATACTGTGTTGGGAAGATAGGCGGTGTAATTGCGCGCAAACCAGATTTTATAAACACCATTGTCGAGGCAGATAATGCCATCTTCGGGCATCGAATTGCGCACTTCCTGTACCAGATGCGGCGGGAAGATCGGGAATCGCGAGTCCGCAGCCAGCGGCGTCGTATGCGCAACTTCCGCCTTGCGATATTCGAGCATGTGGTCGAATTTCCACTTACCTTGTGGCACCAGATCTTCCTTGATCTGCCAGATTGCGTTGGCGATATCGCCAATCACTTCGATCTGAGGGAAATAGACCGGATCGACTTCCGCCGTTTTCATCGACACATGGATCACCGTCTGGCCGCCATTCTTCATGAAGAACGGTGGTTTCTCAATCACATCATGCCCGATGTTGACGATACAATCCGAATCTTCGATCGCACGGTGGCAGAAATCGCCTGCGGACAAGGCGGCACAGCCGAGGAACAGCGGATGCCGCTCGTCAATCACGCCTTTGCCCATTTGCGTCGTCACAAAGGGTATACCGGTTTTGTCGATCAGCTGGTTGAGCATCCGCCCGGTCAATTTGCGGTTTGCGCCCGCGCCGATAATCAAAATCGGGGCTTTGGCTTTTTCCAAAGCTTCAACAGCCATCCGGACCGCTTTGGGTTCAGCCGAAGGACGCCGTGCGACCGAAGCCTTGATCGGCCGCGAATCGGTCATTTCTTCGGCAATGTCTTCGGGAAATTCGAGATGCGTCGCACCCGGCTTTTCTTCCTCCGCAAGCCGGAAGCACTCGCGAACGCGGCTCGGAATATTGTCACCTGCCGCCAATTGATGCGCATATTTGGTGATCGGCCCCATCATCTGGACCACATCGAGGATCTGGAACCGGCCTTGCTTGGATTTCTTGATCGGTTTTTGGCCGGTGATCATCAGCATCGGCATACCGCCCAACTGGGCATAGGCCCCTGCGGTAACGAAATTGGTCGCGCCCGGGCCGAGTGTCGCGAGGCAGACGCCGGTCTTTCCGGTATGCCGACCATAGGTCGCGGCCATAAAGCCCGCGCCCTGTTCATGCCGCGTCAGGATCAGTTCGATTTTGTCCGATTTGGAAAGGCTTTCAAGGAAGTCGAGATTTTCCTCTCCGGGAACACCGAAGATGTATTTTACGCCTTCTTCCTCAAGGCATTCAATAAACAGGTCAGAAGCTTTTTGTTTGTCGGCCATCGATACCCCCCATCGGGCACCCCCCTCGGGTGCCTCCGAAATTTGAGTCGCGACCTTAGACAGCTTTCAGCACTACGCCATTACTGCTCTTGAGGTTTTCCTAACAAAGATCGCAGCCAGTGTCACCGACCGATTGCGACGTTAATATCCGCGCACTGGATCGAACAACGGCTCTATCGCACCGCCTG
>JBATLU010000165.1:0-2761 GCA_049289475.1 Pontixanthobacter sp.
GGCATAGGGGCCAACGTTGCAATGCTCGCCCACGGTAGCGCCCTCCAGATGGCTGAAGGCGCGGATCAGCGCGTGATCGGCCACCTTTACGCCGGGGCCGAACACTACGTTTGGTTCCACCACCACATCGCGGCCCAGCTGTGTATCCCAGCTGAAGAACACGGTCTCAGGGGCCTTGAGCGATACACCGGCATCCATCGCCTCTTCACGCTTGAATTGCTGCCATTGCCGCTCGGCTTCGGCGAGTTCGGCGCGTGAATTGATGCCCGCGACCTCGTCCGGCGCGGTTTCCACCGCCACCACGCGGCTGCCTTCTGCAATTGCACCGGTTGCAACGTCGGGCAGGTAGTATTCGCCTTGCGCATTGTCGTTGCCGACACCTTCGAGCAACCGCCAGATGTCGTTGCTATGCGCGATGATGACGCCCGAATTGCACAGATTGCACGCGCGTTCTTCCTCGTTTGCGTCCTTATGTTCGACCATCTTGCGCACCGTGCCGTCGTCATCCGCGACAATCCGTCCATAAGCGAGCGTATCAGGGGGCCGGAAGCCGAGCACCGCAACCTTGGTATCGCCTTGCACCGCATCGCACAGTTTCTGCACCGTTGCGGCCTTGACCATCGGGCAGTCGCCAAAGCTGACCATCACCAAACCGTCAAAACCGGCAAGCGCATCCTTCGCCATCAGCGCTGCATGCGCGGTGCCCAATTGCGGCTCCTGCAATGCTACGGTGACATTTCGCCCCGCAACCGCATCGCGCAATTGTTCGTGCCGGTCGCCTGCAACCACCACCGTATGCGCGGGCGCAAGCTTCTCGAAACTGTCGAGCAGATGGAACAGCATCGGCTTGCCGCCAATCGGGTGGAGGACCTTGTGAAGGTCGGACTTCATGCGGGTGCCTTTGCCGGCCGCGAGAATAATGGCTGCGAATTTCGTCATAGTCTCGACCCATGCCACCAAATGCTTGCGGTTTGAAGAAGCTTCCTGCACCTGATCACCGCATGAGTGATTTTCCCTTTTCCGCCATCGGTTTCGATCTTGATGGCACGCTGCTCGACACCCATCAGGATTTGGGCGCTGCGGTAAACCACGCGCTGGAACTGGGCGGGTTTGATCCTGTTCCGGTCGGCAGTTCCAAAGATCTGATCGGGGGCGGCGCCAAGATCATGCTGTCACACGCGGTCGAGGCGCAAGGCGGGATGGAGCGTGACGCTTTCCACGCGCTCTACAAGCAGATGCTGGCATTTTATGCGGAGAACAACGCGGTCCATTCACGCCCCTATCCAGGTGTCGTGGAAGCGCTCGACACTTTGCAGGCACGCGGCGTCCAGATGGCGGTGGTGACCAACAAATTCGAAAGTTTCGCCACCGATATTCTGACCCAGCTCGACCTTGCTTGGCGGTTTGTGACCATCATCGGCGGCGACACTATGGGCAAGGGTAACGCCAAGCCCGCGCCCGATCCGGTGATCGAGGCACGCAAACGCTGCGGCGGCGGCAGTTTCGCCTTTGTCGGAGACAGCAGCTATGATGTTGCCGCAGCAAAAGGCGCTGATGTTCCGGTGATCGTCGCCGCCTATGGCTATTGCGACAAACCGCCGCATGAACTGGGCGGCGATGCGGTGATTGCGCAATTCAGCGACCTTATTCCGGCGCTAGAGAGCCTCGCCCGCCACTGATTCGCCGCAGTTGGCTGCTAGTAACGCTACGGAACAGAGGCTCACCCCCTTCGCAGTTGCAACAGGTGCCAGAAACTGCCAATCCCAACCTCACGTTTACGGCAACGTAAAGCCCAGATTTTCAATTCGGAGAGAATATTATGACCATTTCATTCAAGGATCGCGTAGCAATCGTAACCGGCGCGGGCGGCGGTTTGGGGCGCGAATATGCGCTTGAACTGGCGCGCCGCGGTGCGAAAGTTGTCGTCAACGATCTTGGCGGCGCGCGCGATGGCACCGGCCATTCGGACTCGGCGCTGCAAGTGGTCGAAGAAATCAAAGCTGCGGGCGGCGAAGCCATGTCCAACGGCGGTTCGGTGACCGAATACAGCCAAATGGAAGAAATGGTCGCCAAGGCGAAGGAAGCCTGGGGCGGCGTTCACATTCTGATCAACAATGCGGGCATATTGCGCGACAAGAGCTTCGCAAAGATGAGCCCCGAAGATTTCGAACTGGTGGTCAAAGTCCATCTGCTCGGCTCTGCCTATGCCACCAAGGCTTGCTGGGATATTTTCCGTGAGCAGGCCTATGGCCGTATCCTAATGACCAGCAGCTCGACCGGATTGTTCGGCAACTTCGGCCAGGCAAACTATGGCGCGGCCAAGCTCGGCCTTGCCGGTCTGACCAAGACGCTTCACCTCGAAGGCGCGAAATACAACATCCGTTGTAACTCGCTGTCACCGGTTGCGGGCACGCGGATGACCGAAGACCTCTTCCCTGAAGAAGCCTTCAAATTATTCTCACCAGAAAACGTCGCGCCTGCTGCGCTTTATCTGGTCAGCGAAGATGCGCCGACCAACCAGATCGTCGGCGCAGGCGCAGGCGGATTCCACAGCGCATGGGTGACCATGAACGACGCCGTGTGGCTGCCCGAAGGCCAGCGCACGGTCGAAGGCTTTGCCGCACGCTGGGACGACATCAATGCGATGACCAATCTCAAAGCCCCGCAATCGGGCGCGGAACAGAGCGGCGCGATCCTGAAAGCCATGCAGGAAGTGCTTGGCCCAGATGCCGCACCGTCTAGCACACGCGGCTAAAACCTA
>JBATLU010000166.1:0-3032 GCA_049289475.1 Pontixanthobacter sp.
ACTGCCGTCTATTGTCTGGCAGCCGATCCTGCGCGGGATTATCCTCAACACTCGTCCGAAAAAATCGGCGCATGCGTATAGCCAGGTCTGGACCGAAGACGGTTCTCCGCTCGCGGCGATCACGAAGGCGCAGGCAGAAGCGTTGCAGCAGAGATTGGGCAGCCAAATCATGGTCGATTGGGCGATGCGCTATGGCAAACCAGCGATTGCGGACCAGTTGCAATGCCTGATGGATGCAGGCTGCGACCGGATTTTGCTCGCGCCGCTCTATCCGCAATATTCGGGTGCAACCACCGCGACCGTAGTCGACAAGGCGGCGGAGAAGCTTGGCAAAATGCGCTGGCAGACTTCGCTACGCACCTTGCCCCCCTATCACGACGATCCCGCCTATATCAGCGCGCTTGCGGCAGAAATCGGGCATCAGCTTGATGCGCTGGCATTCGATCCCGAAGTGTTGCTGCTTAGTTTCCACGGTATGCCGCAGCGCACGCTCGATCTGGGTGATCCCTATCACTGCCATTGCCGCAAAACTGCCCGTTTGCTTGAGGAAGCGATGGCAGGCGGGCGGCCCGGTATGCGCTATGAGACAAGTTTCCAATCGCGTTTCGGCAAGGCCAAATGGCTGGAACCGGCGACTGACGCTACGCTGGCGCGGTTGGGCGCGGAAGGCGTAAAACGACTGGCGATAGCAGCACCGGGATTTTCCGCCGATTGTCTGGAAACGCTGGAAGAGCTGGCCATACAGGGCAAGGAACAGTTCGAGGAAGCCGGCGGCGAGCATTTCGCCGCGCTGTCCTGCCTCAACACCAGCGCGCCGGGAATGGATATGCTGGAGACAATCATCCGCCGCGAATTGTCGGGCTGGACATAGGACATCAATTTACTTACATCGATGTCAGTAAGGAACTGATCATGGCAACGCTCGCACCGAAATCCTCCGAAACACACACCAACGGTTTTGCGCCGAAACATTGGTCAGACCGGCAACCGGCAGATGCGCTCGACCACATTCCGGGTGACGATGGCTGGCCGTTAGTGGGCAACACTTTCAAGATGCTGGCTGACCCGATGAAGTTTGGTTACGCGATGATCTCCAAATATGGGAATGTCTATCGCAACCGGGCGTTCGGAGCGCGTCAAGTCGCACTGTTCGGGGCGGATGCAAACGAGCTGATGCTGTTCGACCGCGATAAGATATTCTCATCGGAACAGGGCTGGGGACCGATACTGGACAAGCTGTTTCCGCGCGGTCTGATGCTGATGGATTTTGCGCACCACCGCACAGATCGCAAAGCCTTATCGATTGCGTTCAAGCCTGGACCGATGCGTCATTATTCGGACTCGCTCAATCGCGGGATTGCGCATCAGGTCGCTGGTTGGGGCCAAGCCACTGAATGTGGCCCGATGGAATTCTATCCAGCCATCAAAAAACTGACACTCGATCTGGCGGCTGACAGCTTCATCGGGCTGCCATGGGGTCCCGAATCGGACAAGATAAACGAAGCATTCGTCTATATGGTGCAGGCTTCGGTCGCGCCGATCCGTAAGCCTTTGCCGTTCACGTTGATGCGCAAAGGGGTAAAGGGCCGCGAGTTTCTGGTCGATTTTTTCACCAAAGAAACGCTGCGCCGGCGCAAGGAAGGCGGCGGGCAGGATATGTTCAGCCAGTTTGCCAATGCCACGCATGATGATGGCAGTCTGCTGGCGGTGGACGAAGTGGTCGATCACATGAACTTCCTGATGATGGCTGCGCATGACACGATCACCTCCAGCGCGACATCGCTGGTCTGGCTGCTCGCGAAGCATCCCGAATGGCAAGACAAGCTGCGGCAGGAAATTCTCGCTGTCACTGGCGGTTTCGATGCGAACGGAAATCCGCGCGATCTGGCCTATGATGACATGGGCAAGCTCGATCTGACCGAAATGGCGTTCAAGGAAGCTTTGCGGATGATCCCGCCGGTACCGTCAATGCCGCGCCGCGCACTCAAGGAGTTTGAGTTCGGGGGATACAAAATTCCTGCAGGCACTCCCGTTGGAATCAGCGTGGCTGGCACGCACATGATGGAAGAATATTGGCCTGAACCTACAAAATTCGATCCAATGCGCTTCACCCCAAAAGCGGTGAAGGCGCGGCACAAATATGCCTGGGTTCCGTTCGGCGGCGGCGCGCATATGTGCCTTGGTCTGCACTTTGCCTATATGCAGGTGAAAATCCTGATGGCGCATATTCTTACGCGCTATCAAATCGAGATTGCCGAGGGTTACAATCCCGATTGGAAGGCTTGGCCGATCCCACAGCCCAAAGATGGGTTGAAAGTCACATTCAGACCGCTCTGACTCTTAAAAATCAATTGCAATCCCGTCTTTCTCCCAATCGCCATAGCGGGTGGGGGAAAGCTCGCGCGGTTCGTCCTTCATCGGGTCGACCGCCTTGGGCTCGGGAACCGGATCGTTGGTCCAATGAGCGGGCTTGGCGAATTCGGTGGGCCGTTTGGTTGCGCGTTTTGACATGGCCCCACAATGCGCCGGGTGGTGTAAGGTTGCAAGCGCGACTAAGGGACGGCTTATGAGTGATATTCCGGGCCTTCCCGCACGCCGCGCCGCGCTGCAAATGATCGATGCTGTTCTTCACCGCGGTGAAACGCTGGAGCAGGCGGAACGCAATGCAACGCGGCACATCCGCGCTCCCGCCGACCGCGCTTTGGCGATTGCGATTGCCAGCGAAGTGCTGCGCTGGCTGGTCGATCTCGACAATCTGATCGACAGCGCGATGCAAAAACCGCTCGCCTTTGATGCGAAACCGCGTTCGGTGCTGCGGCTGATGCTGGCGCAATGGCTGCGGCTGGAAACCCCGCCGCATGCAGTCATCGCGACCGCTTTGGCGCTGCTTACCGGCGGACCTAGACGTTTGGCGCATGGCGTGTTTTCAACGCTGACGAAACGCGAAGCGATTGCGCTGCCCGATGCGCCCACCTTGCCCGACCGGGTTTTGGGCCGGTGGGGCGAGCGGGCAGATGCGATTGCAGCGGGGC
>JBATLU010000167.1:0-2388 GCA_049289475.1 Pontixanthobacter sp.
CTCTGTTAATACGCCGCTTGACTACGCGCCTCGAAAGCTGATCCAAATGATCAAAATGTCCCAATTGCAAGGCATGGCGCTAATCGTTGCTGTAACGACCTTTGGCTTGGTTCATTATCTGCTGATCGATCAGGTTCCGCACCCTTATTGGGGCGCATCTGCGATCGCTGCCGCCGCCTTGATCCTTTGGTGGGCAGGTTCGATCGCCTGGCTACGATGGCGGCGCAGCATCTCTGGCAACGATCCCGACGATTGGTATTTCCATACGGTGCAGGTTTTCTGGTTCGGGAGCCTGACATCTATCTGGTGCTTTTGGATGCTGATGCCATTTGCCAGCGAGCCGATCATAATGCTCGCGGTATTTTTCTGTATGGGCCCGATAGCGATAGAAGTGATCGGCACCGTGCGATCTCCGGATCGGGGCGAGCGTGGATGGTGGGGTCAGTGGGCGCAATTGGTCATCCCGATCGGTTTGATTGCCTATTTCCTGATCCGTCCGTCACTCATTCACTTGGCCATTGCTTCCTATTTGGCAATCTTCAGCGCCTTGATGTGGTTGCTGCGTGCCTTCATCCAGGAAAGCGTGGATCGGGCCCATCTGGCTCTCCGAACGGTTGAACGGATGTCGCACGAACGCGACCGCTTTCTGGCATCGGCGTCGCATGATTTCGGCCAGCCTTTGCAAGCCGCGCGGCTTTTCGTCGATCAGGCCTTGCAGCAGCCCGATCCGGTAAAACGCGGCTTCGCCATCCGCAATGCCGATTGGGCTTTCGATTCCATGGCGCGGATGATTGCCAAATTGAGCCACGATTTGCGCTTGCAGGGCGGCACGATCTTGCCTGAATTGCGGCGCGTCAATTTGTTGAGTCTGCTGCAGCAAGCGATCGATCAAGCCAGTCCAATTGCCGAAAGGCATGGAGCCAAGCTGCGTCTGGTACCGTCAACGGCAATTGTTTGCGCTGACCCGGATTTGATCGAGCGCGGGCTGTCGAACCTGGTCAACAACGCCTTGATTCACGCCAAACCGGACCGCATCCTGATCGGATGCCAGCAGCGCGGAAAGATGCTGCGGATATGGTGCATTGACAACGGGCGCGGGGTTGCTGCGGCGGACCACGATCGATTGTTCACCGACTATGTTCAAGGTACAGATCACGGTGACGAAGTGCGCGGCGGCTTTGGTTTGGGGCTTTCGGGCACGCGTGCGATGGCACGTTTGATGGGAGGCGATGCCGGTTTGGACAGTCGCTGGACCGGCGGCAGCGCATTCTGGCTTGAAATCCCCGTGGAAACGACTGTAGGGATTTAGCTCCGCAATTGTGCGGAAGCCGGAGTTCCGCCGCCTATGCGATCTTGCCTGATTTGCGATGATCATGCGATGATGCGCGAGGCGTTGATCGGTACGGTTGAGCTCGGTTGGCCCGATGCAACCATCACGCATGCGGCAGACTATCCCGCTGCGATTGCATTGATCGCCGCCCAGCCCGATCTGTGCATCACCGATCTGTCAATGCCGGGGGCGGCAATCATTGACGGCATTTCTGCACTGCTCTCGGCATCACCCGATACGCCCGTTCTGGTCGTTACGGGCAATGAGGATGATGCGATCCTCGTCGCGCTGTTTCAGATGGGCATCAGTGGGTTCATTACCAAAAGCAGTAAGTCATCGGTGCTACTAGCGGCTATCCAAATTGTGCTAGCGGGCGAAGCCTATATCCCCTCGCGCTTACTGGAGTTGGTCGGAAAAGATGCTGCTACTCCGCCTACTCCCGCCAATCCACCCGCCGGGCAATTGCGGTTGACCGACCGGCAAGGGGCGGTGCTGCGCTTGATAGCTGACGGCAAATCGAACAAGGAAATTGCCCGCGACCTTGATATTTCTCCGGCCACCGCCAAAGCGCATGTTGCGGCGGTCGTTGGGATTTTGGGCGCAAAGAACCGCACCGATGCTGCAATGAAGGCCAAAGCGGCGGGATTTTTTTGAGACAGCGGGCTGTTGGCACGCGGCGGCAACATATTGCGAGTTCGCGGGAACGGTAGCGAAATAGGCCGCTTTCTAAGCCAGCGACATTCCCGACCCAAGCGAATGAATCTCAAAAGATGGATACCAAAACCAGGCCGTTTGACTCTCGGCTCAGCAATTACCGGGCGTAAAGCGTTCTCTACAATCGCCATTCTTCGCCAGGTAGATTCTCCGCTAGGGCAAGCTAGCAACCACAACCCTGAAAGCAGACCGTCCCTTACCGGCTCAATTTTGGTCGATCCGGACCTCTGCCCAAAGCATCACCCACTCGATACCCACACAGGCACCGAGCTTTGCGCGTCCCCGCAAGGGAACCGTTTCACACTAAGCGGAAGGACTGGTGCTGCTAGGGAGAATTGAACTCC
>JBATLU010000168.1:0-2630 GCA_049289475.1 Pontixanthobacter sp.
GACAATAAGGGCGAGGGTGGCAGTCTGGCCCTGCTGGCGCTCATCAACAGCAAGACTAAAGATCGCTCGTGGGGCGGCGGGATTGTGCTGCTGGGGTTACTGGCGACGGCGCTGTTTTACGGCGACAGCATGATTACACCGGCGGTGTCGGTTCTCGGCGCAGTCGAAGGCGTTGGCGTTTATGCACCGGGAATGGCGCGGCTGGTGGTTCCGCTGGTGATCGCAATCCTGCTGGGCCTGTTCTTTATCCAACGGGCCGGGACCGCCAGGGTTGCCGCCTTGTTTGGTCCGATTATGCTGATTTATTTTGGCGTAATCTCGACGCTTGGCGTCATCAGCATTGCGCAAACTCCGTCTATTTTGCTGGCTCTCTCGCCGCATTATGCGGTCAATTTCTTCCTGATCGATCCTTATGCAGCCTTCTTGTCGCTCGGCACAGTCGTCCTCGCTGTGACCGGTGCTGAGGCGCTTTATGCCGATATGGGTCACTTTGGGCGCAAGCCGATTGGGCTTAGCTGGTTGGTGTTCGTTCTGCCTGCTTTGATGATGAATTATATGGGGCAGGGCGCGCTGCTGATCCGCACGCCTGCCGCACTTGAGAGCCCGTTCTATCTGCTCGCTCCGGAATGGTTTAACTGGCCGCTGCTGATTATCGCAACCATGGCCGCTTGTATCGCCAGCCAAGCGGTAATTTCCGGGGCATTTTCTGTTACCCAGCAAGCGATCCAGCTCGGTTTTATGCCGCGCCTCAGGATTGAACATACCAGCGCCAGCCAAGCGGGCCAAATCTATATCCCGGCGATAAATTGGGCATTGATGACTATGGTCATCTTGCTGGTGCTCACGTTCCAGACATCATCAAACCTTACCGCAGCCTATGGTATCGCAGTGACGGGGGCGATGTTTATCGACACCTGTCTGCTAGCAGTATTGTTGACCCAATTGTGGAAATGGAAACCCTATTTCGCAATTCCGCTGCTCGCGGTATTCTTCCTTATTGACGGTGCATACCTCGCGGCAAACCTGACCAAGGTTCCCGATGGGGGATGGTTCCCGCTGCTGATCGGCGCGATTGCCTTCACTTTCCTCACTACTTGGGCGCGTGGGCGCAAACTGATGCGCGAACGTATGTCCGAAGTTGCACTGCCGATCGAAATATTCGCCAAATCCGCCAACAACAGCGCGGTGCGTGTCCCGGGTACGGCGATCTTTATGGCTTCGACCGGTAACGGAGTGCCCTCCGCATTACTCCACAATATCAAGCACAATAAAGTACTCCACGAACGGGTCGTGATCCTGACCGTGCTGATTGCCGATATGCCGTTTGTCGACCCGAATTGCCGCTGTGAATACCATGATCTGGGCGGAGGTTTCTTCCGCGCTGTCTTGCATTACGGTTTTATGGAGGAAACCAATGTGCCCGAAGGGCTGAAGGGCATGGACCGTTGCGGCGGCGCATTTGATATGATGCAGACTAGCTTCTTCCTATCACGCCAGACTCTGTTGCCTTCGGACAAGCCCGGCATGCCGATCTGGCGAGAGAAGATTTTTGCTTGGATGCTGCGCAATGCGGCGACCGCGATGGAGTTCTTCCGTCTACCAACCAACCGCGTGGTGGAACTGGGCAGCCAGGTCAGGATTTGATCCGGATCAGCTGCCTGTTGGCGGTTCGTCCTTGAGCACTTCATCTGCGTCACCGACATCCAGGCCATTGCGCATCAGCATTGGTATCTGGCTGAAGGTGAACAGGAATGTCAGCGGCAAGAAGACCCAGAATTTGGCCCATAGCCATGTTTCAAACGAGCCGTTGGGTTCGTTATAGAAATAGCGCAGTATCTCGTTCAGCGCGGCAAGGAAGAGGAAAAAGAAGCCCCAATTGCGCGACAGTTTGAGCCAACCCTCGTCGGTCAGTCCTTCAAAAGCGGCTTCGAGCAAAATCTTCAACATCGCCTTGCCCTTCCACGCCCAGCCAATCAGCAGCACCGCCCCGAACAGGCAGTAGATGATCGTGGGCTTGATTTGGACAAAAGTTGGGTCACCAAAGAAGATCGTCAGGCTACCGAATCCGACAATCAAGGCGGTTGAGAACCATAGCATCGGGGATATTTTCCCCAAGTGCCATTTGGAAAATGCCAAAGCCAGAACAGCCGCAAGCATAAAGGCTACGGTGCCATAAATGATCGCCAGAATTTCTCCGCCGGCGGTTGTTTCAGCAGGGGAATACAATTTGTAGACCCCCAAAAACACCAGCAACGGCCCGTAATCGACCATCACGCTGAGCCAGCCGGAGGTTTGTTTCTTTTCGGTTTTTGCATCAGCCATTAGGCCACTCCTGCGATAACCCGCGCGACCAGATCGGGGTCAAACGGGCGTAGATCGTCAATTTTCTCGCCAACCCCAATCGCGTGGATTGGCAGGCCGAATTGCTCCGCAGCAGCCACCAGCACCCCGCCGCGTGCTGTTCCGTCAAGCTTGGTCATGATTAGGCCGGTGACGCCTGCTACTTCTTTGAAGGTTTCAATTTGCGCCAATGCATTCTGTCCATTAGTTGCATCAAGCACGAGCACCACGTCATGTGGAGCCTCGGGGTTGAGCCGGCCAAGGACACGGCGGATTTTCTCCAGTTCGTC
>JBATLU010000169.1:0-7335 GCA_049289475.1 Pontixanthobacter sp.
GCGTGGCAGTGGCTCGTGCTCGTTCAGCATGAACTATTGCTGTTTGCAGGGGTGTTTTTCCTAATTGGTGCAATGGATGAGCTGGCCGTCGATCTGGCTTGGCTGTGGTTTCGCCTGACCGGTAAAGCGCACACCAGAACAATTTCCGATCAGCCCGACAGCAAGAATTTGAGCGGTATGGCGGCTGTCTTTATCCCTGCCTGGCAGGAAGCTGCCGTGATTGGTGCAACCGTAAGCCATGCATTATCGGTATGGAACTATACCGAACTGCGCATATACGCCGGATGTTACAGGAACGATCCGGCAACAATGGATGCGATTATCAATGCTGCTTTGGGTGACCGGCGGCTGAGGCTGGTTATCCATGATTGCGATGGTCCAAGCACTAAGGCCGACTGCCTGAACCGTCTCTATGGCGCGCTAGAGACCGATGAAACAAGGCTTGGCAATCGCGCGCATATGATTGTCCTGCATGATGCAGAGGATATGGTTGATCCTGCTGCATTGATTTTTCTCGACCGGGCAATTTGTGAGGCGGACCTCGCCCAAATACCCGTGCTGCCGGTCCCGCAAGTGCAATCGCCATGGGTCGCGGGCCACTATTGCGAGGAATTTGCCGAAGCGCACGGCAAGGCCATGGTGGTTCGCGATGCGCTGGGAGCCGGGATGCCGCTGGCCGGTGTCGGCTGCGCCATCTCGCGCGCGGCGATAGAGCGACTTGCCGTTGCCCGCCCCGATCACTGCCCGTTTGCTGCAGAATGCCTCACGGAAGATTATGAATTGGGGATTGGCGTCGCCGATATGGGCGGCAAAGCGAAATTCATCCGCCAGCGCCATGCTGACGGCCGCCTGGTTGCGACCCGCGCGTGTTTTCCGGCGACCCTCAACCAAGCCGTTCGTCAGAAAACCCGATGGGTGCATGGCATAGCTTTCCAGGGATGGGACAGGCTCGGATGGTCAGGGCGGCCAGCTGAATTCTGGATGCGGCTACGAGACCGGCGAGGGCCCTTTATCGCGCTGGTCCTAGCGGTGGCTTACGCGCTGCTGATCTTGTCATCGGTCGGCTGGCTATTTGGGTTGCTGGGTTTTGGAGAGCCGATTGATCTTTCGCCCGAGCTGAAGGCAATCCTCGCGCTCAATTTCATCAGCTTTGCGTGGCGTGCAGCTTGGCGCTTTGCCTTTACCGCGCGCGAATATGGCTTGGGGGAGGGCGTATTTTCGATCCTGCGGATTCCAGTTGCAAACATTATTGCGATCATGGCGGGACGCCGTGCTTTTGTTGCCTATCTTTCCAGCCTTGCAGGGCACTTACCGGCATGGGACAAGACCGAACATTCGAAGCATCCGGTTTTGATGGCGGCAAATGGTGATGCCGCATGAGCGCTCTGACCAAACGGCGCGCGGGCCAGCCACTGGTGGTTTTTTTGGCAGTTCTGCTGATGTGGATCGCGGTTCGCTCGCTAATTTGGCAATCCCCGTTTTCGGAAGCCCCGCCGGAAGGACTACCGTTTGGCGAACCAAGGATTGCGGTAAACGGGGTTGATCGTCCACCACATCCTGCCGCCGATGTTCGAACGGGATCGGGCGGTCGCAGTAAATCTCTGCCGCAACTGGCGACCATTGCATTTTCGGTGGAGAATTATGGACACATCCCGTCCCTCAAATCCGGTTTAGAGTCAGTAGGTAAGCCGAAGCCTGCGCAGATTAGGCCGCACAGTTTGCGCAATGCGGACATTGAGACTTCGCATCAAATCTTATGGATGGCAGCTTTTACCCGCCCACCGGGTTCGGGAAAATTCGCCAGCATGCGCCGGTTGCCATACGTCTCATCCGGATTCCCACCTTTGGCCAAGGAAAAAAACAATCGCGGAATTGGCGCGCATTGGTCGTTTGATAGCTGGGCGTTCTTCCGGCCAGCCGAGCCAGTAGGAGCTGCCGGACCCTTCGCGGCAAACTATGGCGGCAGTCAGGCTGGCGCAGTCCTGCGCTATCAATTGGAACCGCGTAGCCGCAACAAAGCCAACATCTACGTCCGTGTCACAAAGGCGCTGAACCAGCAGAATGAAGGTGATATTGCGGCAGGGCTAGCCGCGCGGCCAATTGCGGCACTGCCAGTGTCCACGCAGGCAGAATTGCGACTGAGCCGGACTGCTGGCGGACGCGAACTTTTGCGCCCTGCGGCCTTGGCGGTGACAGAATTTTCTCCCATTGAGCTTCCCCTTGGATTTCGGAGCGAGTTCTATGCCCAAGGCGGCTATGTTGGCGGCGAATATGCCACCGCCTTTGCTGATGGGCAGGTTCGGGTTGATCGAAAACTGCGAAGCTTTGACCAGGCAAACCTACGCCTTGGTGCCGGAGCGTGGGGCGGGGCGCAGAAAGGCGTTGCTAGGCTGGATATCGGACCGAGCGCCAGCGTGGATATGCCAATTGCCGGTGGCTCCGCGCGGCTGGCGATCGATTATCGCTACCGCATCGCCGGCGAGGCCAATCCGCCATCCGGTATCGCAATCACACTTTCGACCGGTTTCTGACGCAATCTGGCTTTAATCCGTTAGGCTCGTGGGGTAGGGCGCATTATGGATGTTTACCTTCCCATTGCGAATCTATCGGTCAACGGGCTGGTGATTGTCGCATTGGGCGGGCTCACCGGCATTTTGTCGGGTCTGTTCGGTGTTGGCGGCGGGTTTTTGACGACCCCGCTGTTGATCTTTTACGGCGTCCCCCCGACGGTTGCTGCAGCATCGGCTTCAACTCAGGTTACCGGCGCGAGTGTTTCGGGTGTGTTCGCACATTCAAAGCGCAAAGGCGTCGATTACAAGCTTGGCGGGGTGACGGTCGTCGGTGGCATTTTCGGTACTGGGATCGGGGCATTGCTATTCCGGTTTTTTGAATCGATTGGCCAGATCGATGTGGTGATCAATATTCTATATGTGCTGATGCTCGGCACAATTGGTTCCCTGATGGGCAAAGAGGCTTGGGAAGCCATTCGGCCGCCGACAGAGGGCATTGTGAAAAAAGTGCCCAAGCGGCGCCATCACCCATTTGTCACCGCGCTGCCGCTTCGCTGGCGCTTTTACCGTTCGGGCCTGTATATTTCCCCGCTTGCGCCGCTGATTTTGGGCGTTTTGGTCGGTATTCTCACCATGCTAATGGGCGTCGGTGGCGGTTTCATCCTAGTCCCGGCGATGCTCTACATTCTTGGCATGAGCGCCAACGTCGTGGTCGGCACGTCGCTGTTCAACATTTTGTTTGTGACCATGGCAACCACGATGATGCACGCGCTGACGACGCATGCGGTTGATATTGTGCTGGCGGCGTTTTTGCTGATCGGATCGGTCACCGGTGCGCAAATCGGGTCGCAGATTGCCCAGAAGGTCAAGCCGGAATGGCTCCGCTTAGCGCTGGCCGCGGTAGTGCTGTTGGTGGCGATGCGGATGCTGTTCGGGCTAGGCTTCCAACCGGATGAAATCTTTACGGTAACGCAATTGTGAGGCGGATCGCGTTTCTCTTCCTGTGTTTTTTCGCGCTCAGCGCTCAGCGCGATCCGATTCTGGTGCCCGAGGTTTCGCAGCATGAAATTCAGGTAAGGCAGGGCTTTACCGGAACCGAACTGTTGTTGTTTGGCGCCATCCTCGATCCGACGGGTTCGCGTGCTGGGCAGGATTATGACATTGTGGTGGTGCTGAAAGGGCCAACCGGTGCGATAAAATTGCGCGAGAAAGAACGGCTTGGCCCGATCTGGGTTAATGCCCAAAGCACCGCATTCCGGTCTGCCCCATCATTTTTCGCCGTGGCATCGTCCAAGCCGGTTTCCGAAATCGTCGATGAGCGGACTGCGCAGATCTATGAACTGGGCCTAAATTTCATCCAGCTTTCGCCCGGCGGAACAATCGATCCGCAGGAACAGGCCCGGTTCACGGCTGGATTGGTTGATCTGAGGCAAAGACAAGGGCTGTATAAGGAGGATATGCGCGGCGTTAATATTCGCGATCAGGTGCTCTATCAGGCCCGCATCGCGCTGCCATCCACGGTGCAGACAGGCACATATACGGCGGAAACATTTGCGATCACCAAAGGCCGCGTAATTGCCTCTGCCGTGGCCGAGGTTGAAGTGCGCAAAGTCGGGTTTGAACGTTTCGTCGAAATTTTCTCGCAGGAAAATGCGCTGCTCTACGGATTGTTTGCCGTATCACTTTCGGTGTTCATGGGATGGATGGCCGGGCGCTTGTTCGCGCTGATTTGAACCAAGGTTGACCCGTTCTTAACCATTTCTGCCCTATCAAAGCCGCCAACCAAACAGGATATCGGGCGCGAACATGGGTGATATGGGTAACCAGAATTTCGAACAGCCGCAGGCACAGCCTGCGGCGGCGAGGCCAGCACGATATGACAATTCCAACCAGCCCATCGGCGTTGTGCTCGAAATTGCGGGTTCGGGCTCACAAATCGCGCTTGATCTCGAACGGCTGAATGAATGTATGGCGGATGATGATCCGTCGATCGCGCTGGCTGGCCAAGTCGGCAGCCAGATCAAGATCCGCGTTGGTAATGCATGGCTACTCGCCAGTGTCCGCAACCAGCGGCAGGACCGCCGTGCTGGTGGAAGTATCATTGCCAACATCGACTTTCTTGGCGAAGGTCAGGAAGAGAAGCTGACAGGTAAGATCCACAGTTTCCGCCGCGGTGTTACGCGCTATCCCGTACCCGGTGCGCTGATCTATCCCGCCACCACCGGCGATCTCAAACAGATATACGCCAGCGATGGCCGTTCCAACATCCAGATCGGCACGGTCTATCCGACCAAGGATATTCGCGCGGGCATCTACATCGATGCGATGCTGGGTAAGCATTTCGCGCTGCTCGGTTCGACCGGTACAGGTAAGTCGACCAGCGCCGCATTGATCCTCCACCGGATTTGCGAAGCTGCACCCGACGGCCATATTGTGATGATCGATCCGCACGGCGAATATTCGGCAGCGTTCAAAACCAACGGCCAGATCTTCGACGTGACCAATCTTCAGATGCCCTATTGGCTGATGAATTTCGAAGAACATTGCGAAGTGCTGCTGACATCGCACGGCAATGAACGGCAGATCGATGGCGATATTCTTGCGCGCTGCCTGCTTGCCGCGCGGCAGAAAAACCGCCTTGCCGAAACAATGGGCAAGATAACGGTAGATTCGCCGGTTCCTTATCTTCTGTCCGATCTCTCGAACGAAATCCAAAACCAGATGGGTAAGCTCGACAAAGCGACCTCTTCTGCGCCGTTTATGCGGATCAAGAACAAACTCGATGAGCTCAAGAATGATCCTCGCTACCAGTTCATGTTCTCGGGCATGCTGGTGGGTGACACGATGGCGGACTTCATTTCGAAGGTCTTCCGCATGCCGGGCAACGGCAAACCGATCTCGATCATCGATGTTTCCGGAGTGCCATCGGATATCACCTCCACTGTGGTTGCCGTGCTCAGCCGGTTGGTGTTCGACTTTGCCATTTGGGGCCGCGACGAAAAAACCCGTCCGATCCTGCTGGTATGCGAAGAAGCGCACAGATATGTGCCGAATGAAGCCAATGCTGACGGATCTTCGGTGGGCAATATTCTCGGCCGGATTGCCAAGGAAGGCCGTAAATACGGTATCTCACTTGGCCTGATTACCCAGCGTCCGTCGGACCTTGCAGAAGGTGTTTTGTCGCAATGCGGCACGATCATTTCGATGCGCCTCAACAACGACCGCGACCAAGCCTTTGTGAAAGCCGCCATGCCAGAGGGTGCGCGCGGTTTCCTCGATTCCATTCCTGCCTTGCGTAACCGCGAATGTATTATCTGCGGCGAAGGTGTCGCCATTCCGATCCGTGTGGCGTTTGACAATCTCGAAGAAATCAAGCGGCCGGCTTCCGAAGATCCGAGCTTTGTTGAGCTGTGGAACGGTAGCGGCGGCGAAGAAGAATCGGTCCACCGCACAGTCCAGCGCTGGCGTTCGCAGGGTGTTTAAGGCCCACCACGCCGCCAAAACTTAAATTTCCGGCTGCGCACGTCCCGCGGTCTCGCCATCGCAATGCGCATCTTCCGCAGCTTCGGCTGACGGGATTGCACGGCTTTTTTCACGCCATCCGGGTCGCCGGTAAGCGGTATAGGCAAGGATCACAGCGATGAGCGATCCGAACGGGAACGAGAGCCAGATCGCATCTTGCCCTAATGTCGGCGTGAGGAGTGCGACAAAGCCGAGCCGCGCGGGAAACATTGAAATTCCCAACACCACCAGCGGCGCAATCACCGCGCCGCCAGCGCGCATCGTGCCAAACAATACAATGGTGACCCCGAACAGGATAAAGCTCCAACTCGCCAGCAGTTGGATATGCCGCGCGAGCGGAACCGCTGGGCTTTCGGGGCCAAGGAACAGCACCAGAGCGGCGCGGTCAAACAACAGCAAGATTGCCGTCAGCACACCGGTCATCACCAGATTGGCGACGATGCCTGCGCGGCTGATCCGGTCGAGGCGGCCGCCCAGACCGGCGCCAATCGCCTGCGCTGCCATTGCGCTGACACCTGCGCTAATCGCCATCGCGGGCATTTGCAGATAGGTCCATAATTGTAGCGAGGCACCGTAAGCCGCCGCTGCCATCAAGCCTTCGCGGTTGACGATCCCGATCATGACAATCCCGGCGGAGGAGACGAGCAGCATTTGCGCGCCCATCGGAATACCCTTGCCGACGATATAGCGCATTTCCTCGCGCTGCGGCCGCAGATATTTCAGTTCCGCCCCGCGCAGCCGCAGCGACAAATCCTTACGGTAGACATGCGCCAGCAGGGCAAACAGCGTGACATAGGTCGCAATTGCTGTCGCCATCGCCGATCCGGCAATGCCCAATTTGGGAAATGGCCCCAATCCGGCAATCAGCAGCGGGTTGAGAATGATGTCGAGCACCACCGTCAGCACCATGAATTTGAACGGCGTATTGGCATCGCCCGACCCGCGCAGACCCATTGCGATCATGATCGTAATCATGCCAGCGGGCATTGAGAGGAAGATGATCCGCAGATAGGTCAGCGCCAGCGCATAGGATTCGCCCGGTGTCGCCAGCAGATCGAGCAGTGCAGGTGCGAGCAGCCATCCGCCTGCAGCCACCAGCACCGCCAGACCGCCGCAGAATCCCAGCGCCGTACCAAACGTGCGCCGCGCCGCATCGACATCGCGCGCGCCGAACGCCTGGCCGACCTTGACCGTGGCTGCCATGCCGAATCCGAAGACGGTCGAGAATATCAGGAACATCACGATGTTGGCGCTGGCGGTGGCCGCCAAAGCCGCTTCGCCAATCAGCCGCCCGACCCAAACC
>JBATLU010000170.1:0-13992 GCA_049289475.1 Pontixanthobacter sp.
GGCCACCATAGTGAAAACGAGAGGACGGGCTCGCGCATGATCATCGATTCCCAGACCCTTGCGCCCTCATGGGTCTGGTTCTCATCTGATGCTATACATTGATGGCGGTCGAGAATGCTCCATTCGATAAGTTGCCGAATGATACGATGGCCGCGATAAAGTGGGGCAACAATGGTCTTGCCGATATGTCGATAAGGCACCTCTTCCACCCCTTCCCACGTGCTCATGACAGCAACCAGTTCGCCCCCATCGAAGACGCCGAGATACTCAACGTTGGAGTCACCGCTCACACGAACATCCAGCGAGCGACCTTGTGCGGTCACGTTATGGGCGGAGCAATATTCCGATTTTGGAAACTTCTCTCGATACTGTTCGATAACCTCGGTCTGCGAACTCGAACGGGCTACCATACGAAAATCCTTTAGCCATTTGATTGATGGATGAAAGAGCAGCAATCCAGTTCGCACGCGCCTCACGGAACTGGTATAATCCGCGCATGCAGAAGCGAGTAGCGATATATACACGTGTCTCAACCAGCGATGGCAAGCAGACAATCGACAACCAACTCCATGACCTAAATCTTGCTGCAGAGCGGTTGGGCTGGAACGTTGTTGCCCATTTCAGTGACGAAGGTATATCGGGTGCCAAGGGACGGGATCGCCGCTCGGGTCTCGACGCCATGCTCAAAGCCATTGCCCGAAAAGAGTTCGATATGGTGGCAGCATGGTCCGTCTGCCGTTTGGGAAGATCGCTACAGCATCTGGTCAGCTTGCTCGGAGACCTCAACGCTAAAGACATCGATCTCTATCTTCATGTGCAAGCACTGGATACCAGCACGCCATCAGGGCGAGCCATGTTCCAGATGTTGGGTGTATTCAGCGAATTTGAGAGGGCCATGATCTCGGATCGCGTCCGAACCGCACTGGCCGCAACAAAGAAGCCACTCGGGAGAAAGCCGCTGAACCCACAAACGATCGCCAAGGTCGAAAAGACACTCCGTTCTGGCAAGTCGATCAACGCCACGGCCAAAGCGCTGAAGATCGGAGTCGGCAGCGTGCACCGTATTAAGGTAAAAATGGCAGACGTCTTCAGCGAAGCGGCACGAACGTAAACGCTCCCAAAGTGCCGAGCAATCAAATGCAAAAGATAAGACACTTGATTTGACCGAGATCAGCCGAATCGAATCAATCGGCTGTTCCCTTTTTGAGCGCTCACGACAACCGTGTCAGCGGAATGTCGACACGCCGTAATCATCAAGAGCGCCCCTTCCCGCCCGATTTCTGAATACAGTTTATGTAAAAAAAATATTTTCATAGCTGTTCATTGAAGTTTACTAACTGAAATTATGACGAGCCACTTGAAAATTTCCATTTGACTATAAAAACCTACCTCACTTTATTACTTTAACAAAGTAAAATGTAGATTTGACAAATTTTTGATACATATTGTATTATCTCCCAAATTTAACATATGATATGGACGTAGCAATGTATGGCGGATTTTATTGCCGAAAATATACGCAAGTAATTATTTTATTTCGTGTAAAAATTTGGATTGGTGCACTTAATAATCCCGTGTCTTCTGATAATATTTCAAATTATGTCCCACTATCTCTCTTTTAAGGATGCACCAAAATGAAGACACTTCTGACATTCGCCGCGCCCGCCTTGGCTATGATCTCGACCCCCGTTCTTTCCGCTGACTTGAGTGATGGTGACGATTGTAGTGTTGCTTGGGGTTACGCCCCTGTGCGCGAAGGTGACGCAGAGACGACCGTGTTCATTTCCCAAGACCAGAAGGGTTTCGAAAATGACGAAGTAACAATCGCGTTTCTTAATGACGATTGGTCAATCGGGGCGGGTGACGATCTTGGAATGGTCCGTATTGAAAACGTATACGAAGCGTGGCTCGAATACCCCGCAATCGCGTTGAGTAAAGCGTTTATTCTTATAGTGTCCTACGAGCATTTCACCAACGTTTTTGTCTCGTTTCCCAAGGGAATCAAGGTCACCCGTGGCCCTACCAATGTTGGCACGTTCTCGATGGACGGTTTTTACTCCGACCTAATGGCGTTTGACCGTTGCCGAAATGTTAAGGCGAAAAAGATCGAAGAGGCCGAGCGCAAAAAACGAGTTCGAGAAGCAAATCCAAGAGACCCCTTCGCGCAATAGAAGAGGGGTGATCACAACTTACTGGAGGACCTACGGCTAACATCTACGAAGCCTTTCGGTAGTTTATTTTGTCCATACAGGAATCATTTAGTGACACGAACACGAAAATCCCTTGGCGAGCTTTTTCCGCCTGACCGCTTCAATCTTCGCAAACCGACGAAGCCAAAACCAATCGACCCGCTGCGAAAAATGATTCGGGATGAAATCAATCGTAAGTCATTTGCCGCCGCTGGTGGTTGGTTGACGCTTCAGGAGTTGATCGAATTCACATCCATCGGAAAGACGAAGCTCGGGGAAATGCGCACCCGCCGAAGGTTTGCCAAGACACAAGCGCTTAAAAACGAGGCTTGTTTTCCCGAATACGACTTCGACGGCGCGCTTCGGTTCAAGCAAGCGGAAGTCCAAGCGTGGATGGATTCGAAGCAAATCTAAGCGACAGCTTTCAGCGCCAATACCGCCGTGATCTCTTCGTCAAGCCGCTCTTCCCATTTGGTAAGAGCTTCACGCATTTCGATCGGGCACGACGGGTCGTAATGCTCGGAGAATTCACCGATTGCTTTCGGGTGGATTAGTTGCTCGGCAAGAACACGATCAGCAATCCCCTCCTTACGAATATTCGATCGGAACCCGTAGCGTAGCGAGTGAAGTGTCCAACACGGAATTTCCTCGGAAAGTTGCGCCTTTATTTGGTTCAATGCCTTCGTGCAATTCCCTCGCCTGACCCCGAGTTGTGGCGGTATCATAAAGCTGCTTATGCCTTCACCCGAGAGCCGATCGAAGATCGCAGCCGCTTTTGGTCCGACTGGCAAGGTGTGGTCTCTGAGCGTCTTGTAGCGCTTGGCTGGTAATGCCCAAATTTGTTCTCGCGAATTCCATTCCCTCTTTGGCATATCGAACAATTCACCGCGCCTACTCCCGAGAAGACACAGCAAGGTGACAATGTCCGACCAGTTGGTCGGTTGGTTGGAAGCTCGACCGTCTTTTGAAGGTTTGGAGCGATCCGCGTCAAAACGTCTTGCTGCGAGAATAATTTGAGCCATTTCGTGGATGGTTAGAATATGCTTCTTCAGAGGGATTGCTCGAACCTTCTTAACCCCCCGCGCGGGATTGAAACGAAACTCTTCATAACCGTCCCCCTCTTGATCGAGACACCAATTTAGAAAGGCCTTTGTTGTAGTCAAAACCCCATTTGATCGAGCAAGGCCTTTGCCTTCGCGATCTTTGCAGCGCTCCAGTGGACCACTGACAACCAAGCGGATATCTCCGCTCGTCACGTCCACCAACGCTTTGTCACCTATGATGGGTAAAATATCGAGTTTCCCGATACCTTCGGTCCCCGACATAGCCTTCCCCTGACGGTAGCTATCTGAGAGATAATCATTCCAAGCTTGACCAGCGGTTAGCATATATTTTTCAAGCGCTGGAGCGAAAGGATTTTCACCAAAAGAAATTCGCCGATTTATCTCCAGCGCCATTTCTTGTGCCTCGGCAATGGTAATCTCGGGGAAGGTCCCGATCGACCCTGCGTAACGAACGCCTTTACTCGTCCGCCTAAAATCCCAAAGGCGTTTCCAGCCTGTGGCTGTCGGATATACGCGCAGCCTAAGACCAGCGATATCGTGAGAATAGCAAGTCTCTTTTGTCGGTTTGAGACCCCGAAGGCTTTTATGTGACCAATTCATTGTCCGCTCCGTCCTTCCCATTTACCCACTTCGGGCAAATCTTGGGAAAAATAACGCGGTCTAAAGCGGTTCATGGCGGTTAAAAGGCAACAACGGATTCGAAAAAACCGTTATGAATCAGCCGTATTGGGCCGTAGCGGGTCGTCTTGGAGTAATTAGGAATCTGGTGCTCTATCCGACTGAGCTACGGGCGCGACCGGAAATGCTCCTAATCAGCAGCGCGCCGCTATGCAATCATAAGGCGCAATTGTTAGGCGCAATCATTGGGGAGCATCCACCCAGGTGGATTAGTTCAAATCATCAGGCGGCGCGACGGGAAACGGCAGCGGTGAAACAGCTATACCTTCATCGATTAGCTCTTTCGCCTGATCCAGCGTTGCTTCGCCGTGAATGCTCTCTCGGTCCTGTTCACCGTAATGCATCGCGCGCGATTTCTCAGCGAAATCATTGCCGACCCAAGTGCTGTTCTTGAGCGCCTTGGCCTGCACTTCGGCAAGTTTTTTCATAGCTGCGGCAACTTCGGGCGGTAGGCTGCTATTGGTTATGGGCGCCTTGCGATCCTCTGCTGACATTTGCGGCGCTGGCACCTGGTTGGTCTGGCGGTTGCCTTTTGCCTGAACAGAGGGCGCCATGGGTGCTTTTTCGATCTCTGCCGAACCGCAATCCGGGCAAGAGACCAACCCGCGTTCCGATTGAGACGCATAGTCGGAAGACGAACCGAACCACCCTTCAAACCGGTGCCCATTGGCGCAAGAAAGATCGAATACAATCATCAGTGCGAAGGTTTAGGGATATCGCGGCGGTTGGCAAGGCTGGGCAGCTGCGCCCTTACCTCGGCGATCCGGTCCGGATCTATGTCGGCAAAGGCCAGTCCTGCGTCCTCGCCCATATCGAGGATGATCTTGCCCCAAGGGTCGACCACCAGGCTGTGGCCATATGTTATGCGGCCGTCTTCATGCTCGCCCGTCTGAGCCGCTGCGATGACATAGGCTGATGCTTCAATTGCTCGTGCGCGCTGCAAAATATGCCAATGGTCCTGCCCCGTAGGTACGGTAAAAGCAGCAGGAATTGCGATTGCATCGCAGCCCGCGCGGCCCAATTGTTCGAACAAGGCAGGGAACCGGATATCGTAACAGATGGTCAGACCCAATCGGCCAATCGGTGTACCGACCACGACCACCTCGGAGCCAGCTTGAAAGGCGTTGGATTCGCGCCACGATTCACCGCTTGCCAGATCGACGTCGAACATGTGCATTTTATCGTATCGCGCGTGGATTTTGCCATTTGCGTCGATAATCAGCGAACGATTGGCGGATTTCCCGCCGGTGCCACTAACCGCGATCGACCCCAATGCTGCCCAAACGCCGGTCTCGGCGCAGGCCTGTTGCACTGCGCGCAAAGCAATATTGTCCGCCTCGGCAACAATATGCGGCGCCGCTCTCGCCCGATCGCGGTCGAGCAAAATGGACATCTCGGGCGTGAACAACATTGCTGCACCGCCATCAGCGGCGCGGTGAATGGCCGACACGATCTCTGCCTGATTGGCCGCAGGATCAACACCCGAACACATTTGCAAAATGGCAATCCGCGGCATCAGCGCAGCCTAACCGGCAAGCAAGGCGTCAAGCTTGCCAGCGCGTTCCAGAGCAGCAAGTTCATCCGATCCGCCAATATGCCGATCACCAATAAATATCTGCGGAACTGTGCGCGCGTTCGGTGCTCTCTCGAGCATCTTGGCCTTGTCGACACCGCCCATGCTAATATCAAATTCGGTGAATTCGACACCCTTGCGGGTCAACAGGCTCTTGGCACGGTGGCAGAAACCGCATGTGAATTTGGTATATATTTCAACCTTCGGTGCGCTCATGTCATACCCTTTTTTGTAGCTATCCCGCCGCGCTGGCGGTGAGTCTTGAAACTTATATAACAGGTCCTAAATAGGAAATCGTTCCGATGCCACAACGGGTTGGGACATAAACCGGTGAAGGGCCGCCTTTGCGGGCTTCATCATGTCAAATTGCTCAATGAGGATTTGTTACTATGTCACGTTTGGATTTCACCCCCTACCGCCGCAGCACCGTCGGGTTTGACCGGCTATTTGACCTGCTTGAAAATCAGGCGCGCAGCAACGGCGGCGAGAATTACCCCCCTTTCAATATCGAGCGTCGCGGTGATGATAATTACCGCATCACCCTGGCAGTCGCGGGCTTCAAACCTGCTGACATCGATATTACCGCGCAGCAGAATTTGCTGACGATCCAGGGCAAAAAGCAGGAAGATGTACCAGCCAGCGGAGATATGCTTCATGTCGGCATCGCCAACCGCGGTTTCGAGCGTCGGTTCGAACTGGCCGATTATGTCCGCGTCGAAAATGCAGGCCTCGAAGATGGCTTGCTGACGATTGATCTTATCCGCGAAATACCTGACGCCATGAAGCCGAAGAAAATTGCGGTGAATGGTCAAAAGACGCTGGAAATCGTCAAGACAGATAAGGATGAACAAGCAGCCTGACCGGCTTCCCCGAATTACACCCAAATAGCCCGTCCGGCTCACTGCCGGGCGGGCTTCTGTATATAATATCGGTTAATTGAAATGGGGGTAGATCCTAAGATCTACCCCCGCGATACCGATGTACCGCCAAGTCCGGATCTCACCGTCCGGGTCGCAGAAGACGATCAAATCCGGACAAGCCCTGTGGCTGCTGAATTTCTATGTGCACCCTTGCCAGACCCACCTAACGGCAAAAGCGCAACTCATCCTTGCTAGAAATAGTTAAGAAAATAAAGGGGTGAACGATTTTATCGTTTCGATTGAAAACCTTTTTTCGCGGCGCAGATGCCAAGCGAAAACTCCAAAAAATCGGATCAATCCTACCAACCCTCTGATATGCCGAAGGTTAGTTTTGTTCAGCTTAGACCAAACGTGATTGGCGCACGGCCGCAGAAATAAATCCATCGAATAAAGGGTGTGGATTAAAAGGCCGCGATTTCAATTCCGGATGGAACTGGACGCCAACAAACCATGGATGATCGGGCCGTTCGACGATCTCGGGCAATAAGCCATCGGGTGACATCCCTGAAAAGACCAGCCCAGACCTCTCCAGCGCATCGCGATAGGCGCCGTTGACTTCATAGCGGTGACGATGACGCTCTGAAATTTTGGTCTCGCCGCCATATATCGCGCTTACATGGCTGTTGGCAGACAGGACCGCATCGTAAGCGCCCAAACGCATGGTTCCGCCCAGATCGCCGCCGCTCTCGCGTTTTTGCAAACCTTCTTCGGTCATCCATTCGGTGATGATGCCGACAACCGGTTCCGACGTAGCGCCAAATTCGGTAGAGGATGCTTTTTCGATTCCCGCCAGACGTGCGCCTTCGATGCAGGCCATCTGCATGCCCAGACAAATGCCGAGGAAAGGCACATCGCGTTCGCGGGCAAATTTGACGCTGGCAATTTTGCCTTCGGAACCGCGTTCACCAAATCCGCCCGGAACCAGAATGGCATGGAGCGGTTCAAGCTGTGCTGCGAGGTCGGCATTATCCTGTTCGAATATCTCGGCATCGATCCAGCGGATATTGACCTTCACCCGGTTGGCCAAGCCGCCGTGAACCAGCGCTTCGTTGAGCGATTTATAGGCATCCTGCAGACCGACATATTTCCCTACTACGCCGATGGTGACTTCACCTTCAGGGTTGAAATAGCGGTCGGTTACATCGTCCCAGCGGGCAAGATCCGGTTCCGGCGCATCGGTAATCCCGAACGCGCGCAGGACTTCGCTATCGAGCCCTTCCTTGTGATATTGCAGCGGCACCGAGTAGATCGACGGAGCATCAAGCGCCGGAATGACCGCCTCGGTCCGCACATTGCAGAATTGTGATATTTTGCGCCGTTCGCTTTCGGGGAGCGGATGTTCGCTGCGGCACAGAAGAATATCGGGTTTGATCCCGAGCGAAGCCAGTTCGCGCACCGAATGCTGTGTCGGCTTGGTTTTCAACTCTCCCGCGGCCGCAATATAGGGGACCAGCGTGACGTGAACGCTAAGCGTCTGGAATGGCTCCAGTTCGTTTCGCAACTGCCGAATCGCCTCCATAAAGGGCAGCGATTCGATATCGCCCACTGTGCCGCCTATTTCGCACAGGACAAAATCGAGGTCGTCTGTTTCCGCCAGAGCGAATGCCTTAATCTCGTCCGTAACATGCGGGATAACCTGCACTGTGGCCCCAAGATAATCGCCGCGACGTTCACGCGCGATAATATCCTGATAGACACGGCCGCTGGTGACATTGTCGCTTTGCCGTGCGGATACGCCGGTAAAACGTTCATAGTGACCAAGATCGAGATCGGTCTCTGCCCCATCATCGGTGACATAGACTTCGCCGTGTTGGTAAGGACTCATCGTACCCGGATCTACATTGAGATAGGGGTCGAACTTACGAATCCGAACCTTGTAACCGCGCGCCTGCAGCAATGCTGCAAGACTTGCTGCCATGAGACCTTTGCCGAGCGAGGAGACCACGCCGCCGGTGATAAATATGTACCGCGCCATGGGAGTTGGGCCTTAAGGCTGGAAATGGAGTCGGGGCAAGCGGAATGACGCGGCTAATTGCCGCAATCCACAGCTCTGGTTGAATTTTGGTAGTCGTGCCTGGTATCAGGCGCGAACCGATGGATTAGTTAGCAACGTCGGCCAGAGGGTCTTCAGCCGGTGCTCCGGCGGCTGGAACCGCCGCAGGACCAGCTGCCGAACCGGCCGGTGCGCCAGCGGCGCCGAGCGGGTCCTTGCTAGCCGGTACGCTCCGGTCGACCGTGGAAGTGATTTCATTGTTGCCGGTTGTTTCCACTGCAACTGCCGCCAGAACTATCGAAAGAACCACAAAAGCTACCGCGAGCCATTTGGTCGAGCGGCTGAGAAAATCCGCCGCGCCGCGTGCGCTCATCATCCCGTTGGGACTGCCGCCGATGCCCAGACCGCCGCCTTCGGAGCGCTGCATAAGGATCACAACGACCAGTGCAGCGGCAATGAGTGCCTGGACGACAGTGAGAAACAGAAACATGGACATAGATCGGATACTCTTGAATGTGTGTCAGCGCATGTAGTGGCACGCTGTGCGAAGGGCAAGTTTTGCGCCAATCAAATTATTGGTCTTGCACCTCGGCAGCAGCGATGACGATGCCAAGAAAGCTCTCCGCTGTCAGACTCGCGCCGCCAACCAGTGCCCCGCCAACTTCGTCTGCCGACAGCAATTCCTTGGCATTGCCAGCATTGACTGAGCCGCCATAAAGAATGCGCACTTCGAGCGCCTGCTCTTCACCGTATAGTTCAACCAGAAGTGCCCGAATGGCGCGGTGCATAGCTTCGATATCGTCCACAGTCGGCGTGCGGCCGGTACCGATCGCCCAGATCGGTTCGTAAGCAACGGTCAGCGATTCGCCCGCGCTTTCGATCGATTCGGGCAGCGATGCCTTCAATTGCCGGGTAACGAAGCTCTCGGCTTTGTCTTCATCGCGCGTTTCCTCGGTTTCACCGCAGCACATGATGACACGCATGCCCGCATTAAAGGCTGCCTGAGCCTTCGCGCGCACAAGCGCATTGGTTTCACCGTGATTCTGGCGGCGTTCGCTATGGCCCAGAATAACAAATTTTGCGCCAGCATCGGAAACCATCGTAGCAGAGATATCGCCCGTATAAGCGCCATCTTCGCCGGCGTGACAATCCTGCGCACCCACGCCAATTTGTTCGACTTCGCGGTGAACCGCGTGAATCAGCGTATATGGAGGCGCCAATGCCACCTCTACTTTCATTAAACGCTGGGAGGAGCGGTCAATCGCCCGTGCTTCGGAAAGCATCGAACGGGTTCCGTTCATCTTCCAGTTGCCAACAATATAGGGCCGTTCGGCCATAAAAATTTCCTGAAATACGTAACTTTGAAAAGGGGGATGTTTGTGTATCGGCCGCCATATGGGGTCAAACGTCACGCTCCGCTAGACCGAGTTTGCGATAAGGTCAAAAGACTTACCCACCTGTTGCGGCGAAGCCGCATGAACTGTAAGAGCGCGCCCAGACAAACTCTGCCGGATAAACATGCCGGCAAACAGATTCGGACACGCCCAACATCATGATCCAGTTCTTCCGCAGTTTTTTTCAATCGAAGCTCGGCATTGCCGTGACTTTGGGCTTCCTCGGTATCATCGGCTTCGCCTTTGCTGCGTCGGATATGTCGGGCAACTTGTCCGGTAGTGTTTCGGGTGATGACCGCGTCGCAGTGGTCGGCAATGAAAAAATTAGCACCTCCAACCTGATATCGGCGGCCAATAGTTCGCTCAAAAATGCGCGTGAGGAGAACCCGACGCTCTCGATGCCGTCGTTTCTGGCGCAAGGCGGTTTTGAGGATGTGCTCGACCAATTGCTTGAACGCGCATCGATAGCCGAATTTGCCAAAAAATACGGTCTGCGGGCGGGCAAGAATCTGGTCAACAGCCAGATCATCATGATCCCTGCATTCCGCGGTGCAGACGGCAATTTCAGCCAGGAAAGCTATGATGGCTTTCTCAAACAAAACGGCCTCACCGACAAACTTATCCGGGGTGATATCGGCAGCGGGCTGCTCGCGCAGCAAGTGCTTGTTCCAGCTGCATTTGGTGGCCGCGTTCCGGACAAGATGGCGGCGCATTACGCTTCGTTGCTCAAGGAACGCCGTCAGGGATCTATCGTGATTGTGCCGGCCAATTTGTTTGCCCCCAAGTCTGATCCAACGGCGGGCCAATTGAGCGCTTTTTATCAGAAAACGAAAGACAATTATATTCGTCCTGAGCGGCGTGTAATTCGCTATTTTACCTTTGGAGCAAAGCAGCTTGGGGCACCGTCTGCGCCAACCAATCAGGAGATTGCCGCACGGTTCAAGCAAAACAGTGCGCAATATGCAGCCAGCGAAAGCCGCGAGCTCACCCAACTCATTGTTCCCACACGTCAGGCCGCTGAATCAATCCGCGATCAGGTCCAGAAAGGCGGCTCGCTCGAAGCCGCGGCAGCTCAGGCGGGTTTGCAAACATCCAAAGTCGGGCCGATTGCCAGTGCAGAATATGCATCTCAATCATCGACGGCAGTGGCCGCAGCAGTATTCGGCACAAATCAGGGCGCAATTGCCGCTCCAGCCCAAAGCGGGCTGGGTTTCCATGTCGTTCGCGTTGACAAGATCGACAAGAAAGCAGGTCGCAATCTTGCGCAGGCAACGCCCGAAATCATAACTGCGCTGACGGAAGAAAAGCGCCGTCAGGCATTGTCTGATTTGGCCCAGAAGGTCGAGGATCAGGTCGATGACGGCATCGCTACGATCGAAATTGCCAAGGAATTGGGCGTTGAGGTTTCCTCGACCAAACCGGTAACCGGTGCTGGCATCGTTTACGGCACCTTGCAGGACCGCGTTCCGGACCTGATTGCACCAGCATTGAAAACCGCGTTCCAAATGGAAGAAGGCGAGCCGCAGCTTGCGGTTGCGCAGGGCAATGAAGAGTTCCTCGTGTTTGAAGTGACCGACATCGAACCTTCGGTTGCCGCTCCGATGAAGGACATCCGCGAGCAACTGATCGCTGCATGGAAACAAGCCGAAGGATCAAAGCTGGCCAAGACCGCCGCTGACCGGATTATGAAACGGATCAATGAAGGTGCAGATGTCGCCACAGCCCTACGCGGAGAGAACAAGGTCTTTCCAAAGGCGGATACGATCAATCTGACACGCGAACAGCTCGCCACTTCGGGCCAACGAGTTCCTGCTCCGCTCGCACTTATGTTCAGTATGGCGCAGGGTACAACCAAGAAACTCGCGGCTCCGAACAACGCCGGTTGGTTTTTGGTCCGGCTCGACAAGATCGAGCCCGGGAAGATTGCTAAGGATGATCCGCTTTTCCTCCGTGCAAAATCCGAACTGAGCCAGACGGTCGGACGCGAATATAGCGATCAGTTGCGCAAGGCTATCGAGACCGAAATGGGCGCTGAGCGCAATGAAACCGCAATCGCGGCGGTTCGCAAGCAGCTCGCTGGCGGGAATTGACGGGCGAATTATAGCCCGATGGTTCAGCATCCTGCATCAAGCCTTATCAATACAGACGCCGCGCGCACTCAGTTGGTTGCAGGGCAGCCAGCGCTTGTCTGGCGTAAGGTCATTGCCGATACAGAAACGCCAGTGGGTGCAGCGGCCAAGCTGATCGAGCCGGGTCGGGGTGACTTTCTGCTCGAATCGGTTGAAGGCGGCGCCGTGCGAGGGCGCTATAGCCTGCTCGGTCTTGATCCCGATCTGGTGTTCAAAGCATCGGGCGATGATGCTGCGATCAACCGTATCTGGAAACATGACCGTGGTGCATTTGTGGCCAGCGACCTCGGCAGTGTCGCAGCGCTACGAAAGTTGGTGCAGGATTGCCGGATTGTCGTTCCTGCCGAATTGCCGCCTGCGCTTGCCTGTCTGGTGGGGTATTTCGGCTATGAAACCATCGGTCTGGTGGAAAAACTGCCGCGTGCGCCGGAAAGCGATCTGGCGCTGCCCGACATGCTGTTTGTCCGCCCGACGACTATTCTGGTGTTCGACGGGCTGACCGAAGAACTCTTCGCTATTGCCCCACTTTGGGCCGATGGCGCCGATCCAGATCGTGCGCTAGACCGCGCCGCCGACCGGATTGACGAAGTGCTGCGCCGCCTTGGCCAACCGGTTCCCGAGACAAAGGCTTTCACCGATGTGCCCGAAATGGCGCTTACGCCAACGATGGCGGGCGAAGATTACGCTGCAATGGTTGGCCGAGCGAAGGAATATATCGAGGCGGGTGACATTTTTCAGGTCGTGCTGGCGCAGCGGTTCACTTGCCCCTTCCCACTGCCGCCCTTGGCGCTTTATCGGGCGCTCCGGCGGGTAAACCCCTCGCCCTTCCTTTATTTCCTCGATCTGCCCGGCTTTGCCGTGGTCGGTTCCAGCCCGGAAATTCTCGTCCGCGTTCGCGATGGTGAGGTCACTATCCGCCCGATCGCCGGAACCCGTCCTCGCGGTGAGACACCCGAAGCCGACTTGGCCGCCGAAGTCAGCCTGCTCGCCGATGCCAAGGAGCGCGCCGAGCACCTGATGCTCCTTGATCTGGGCCGCAATGATGTGGGACGCGTCGCCGCGCAAGGCACGGTCGAAGTCACCGCCAGCTTCACCGTCGAACGATACAGCCATGTAATGCATATCGTTAGCAATGTGGTCGGCCAGCTTGCGCCCGAATATGACGCTCTCGACGCGATGTTCGCTGGATTTCCGGCTGGCACAGTTAGCGGTGCACCAAAAATCCGCGCGTGCCAGATCATAGCCGAACTCGAACCCGAAACCCGCGGAGCCTATGCGGGCGGTGTCGGTTATTTCGCACCTGACGGCTCGGTCGACAGCTGTATTGTCCTGCGTACGGCGGTGGTGAAAGACGGCATAATGAATGTGCAGGCCGGCGCCGGTATCGTCGCCGACAGCATCCCCGAATATGAACAGCGAGAATGCGAAGCCAAGGCAGGCGCGCTGATCGCCGCAGCCCGCGAAGCCGCTCGCATCGCCAGCGAAGCCGGATTCGGACAATGAAACGATTTCTAGCCTTTCCGATGCTGGCGCTGCTTGCATCGTGCAATCAGCAACCCGCAGGCGAGCCGGTGATGCGCACCGAAATCGGCAGCGGTGTAGCGCAGAAATCCGCCGCAGATGAACCCGAACAGTCCGACCTCCCCGCCCGCGAATCCTCGTGCACCAAGGTCATCTTTGAAAAGGCGTCGCTAACGCATTGCATCGCCGACCCAGCCAAGCACCGTATTGTGATGGACCTCGGCCCCGATGGCGGTGAACCCTATCGCAGTATGCCCAATCTGGCGGCCGGACGCTCTGGCGATGCGCCTTTGGTCGCCTTTGCAGTCAATGGCGGGATGTTTGACAAACTCGGCAAACCAATTGGTTATTATGTCGAAGGCGGGAACCGGACCAAAGAACTCAACCGCGCCGATGGTCCGGGCAATTTCCATCTCAAACCTAACGGCGTGTTCTTCGGAACCGGCGGCAAGTGGCAGGTCCGCACTGCCGATGATTTCTTCTCCAACGTGGGTGACCGGCCAGAATTTGGTACGCAGTCGGGCCCAATGC